>CACZNS010000194.1 GCA_902782575.1 uncultured Lachnospiraceae bacterium | reverse complement strand
TTTGCCATCGTTTGTGAAGAACTGGGGATTTTCGGCGCGCTGGCGGTCATGCTGCTGTTTGCGCTCCTGATCTGGCATTTTCTTGTGATCGCAAATAATGCTCCGGATCTGTTCGGTTCCCTTCTGGTGACCGGGGTTATGACACATTTTGCGATACAGGTCGTCTTGAATATCGCTGTGGTGACGAACATTCTGCCGAATACCGGGATCACGCTGCCCTTTATCTCCTACGGAGGCTCATCGACGCTTTTCCTGCTGGTAGAGGTAGGCATCGTCCTGAGCGTGGCGCGGAGCATCAGGCTTGAGTAATTATGCGGAGAATCTGAAAAAGATCCGGATCCTTGTGATAACCATCGTCGCGGCCGTACTGATTCTCGTGACAGCAGTTTTTCTGGAGTATTTCAGGATCGATAAGATCGCGGTGTCCGGAAACACCAGATATACGGAAGAAGAGATCGTAGAGATGGTGCTGAAGGGAGTGCCGGTCAAGAATTCGATCCTGCTTTATTTAAAGTATCACAACAAGTCTCTCTCGGATGTCCCTTTCATCGAAAAGATGGACGTGAAGATCGTTTCACCGAGTGAGGTGGAGGTATACGTATACGAGAAGGCCATCGCCGGATATGTGAAATATCTGGGGCAGTATATGTATTTTGACCGGGACGGCATCATCGTGGACAGCGCCACCGAGGAGCTGCCGGGGATCCCCTATGTGACGGGACTGAAGTATGATGAATGCGTAAAATACGAACCGCTGCCGGTGGAGGATCCGGAGGTATTCTCAAAGATCCTTTCGATCACCCAGCTTTTATCCAAGTATGAGATCGGAGCCGACAGGATCTATTTTTCCGAAAGCGGGGACATTACACTGTATTTCGGAAAAGCCAGGGTCATGATCGGAACACTGGATCATATCGATGAGAAGATGATGGGCTTAAAGGAGATCGTACCGAAGCTGACCGGTCTTTCCGGTGTGCTTCATATGGAGGACTATGATGCGGAGAGCAACAGCTCGATGATCACCTTTGAAAAGGATTGAAAAAATATTTTATGCTAAAAAACCAGATATAGTTGGTGCAGTGAAAAGGGGTGAGCACATCTTGTGTATGGATTCGATTTAAGGCCGTCTGACAGCGGCTGAACGGGCTTTTGATGAAGAAGTTTATATTGAAAAATTGGAAAAATGATTGTAGTATAAAAGAGATTTGATATTTTGGAGACGTGTAAGGAGGAGTAACCGTGTTCGAGATCAAGACAGACGGTACAGAATATGCCTGCAAAATCCTTGTGATCGGTGTGGGCGGCGCCGGGAATAATGCCGTTAACCGAATGGTCGACGAGGCGATCGGCGGCGTGGATTTTGTCGGAATGAATACCGACAAGCAGGCACTGCAGCTTTGCAAGGCGCAAAATCTGCTGCAGATCGGAGAGAAGCTTACAAAAGGACTCGGGGCCGGAGCGCAGCCTGAGGTGGGCGCGAAGGCAGCGGAAGAGAGTATAGATGACATAGCGAACGTATTAAGAGGCTATGATATGGTCTTTATCACCTGCGGAATGGGAGGCGGGACCGGCACGGGTGCTGCTCCGGTGATCGCAAAGGCGGCGAAGGATATGGGCATCCTGACGGTCGGTGTGGTGACCAAACCCTTCCATTTTGAAGCAAAGGCCAGGATGAAGAATGCGGAAGCGGGGATCCAGCGGCTGAGCGAGGCGGTCGATACACTGATCGTCATTCCCAATGAGAAGCTGAGAAAGATCGTGGATAAAAACACCTCCTTCTCGGATGCCCTGAAAAAAGCGGATGAGGTTCTTCAGCAGGCCGTGCAGGGGATCACGGATCTGATCAATGTTCCTTCTCTGATCAATCTGGACTTTGCGGATATCCGCACGGTTATGAAGGACAAGGGGATCGCTCATATCGGTATCGGCTTCGGAAAGGGCGAAGAAAAGGCCATCGAGGCTGTCAAGCAGGCTGTGGAGAGTCCGCTGCTTGAGACTACCATCAACGGAGCCCAGAATGTTATCATCAATCTGTCCGGTGATATCACGATGGAGGATGTCGGCGGTGCTTCAGACTATGTAGACAGTCTGGCAGGAGACGATACAAACGTTATTTTCGGTGCCAAGGAAGACAAATCCCAGGCGGATGTGGTCACCATCACGGTTATCGCCACAGGTCTGGAGGATCCCGCCATTGCGGAGCAGCAGGCTGCGGAGGCAGCGGCAGCAGCGGCAGCGGCAGCGGCGGCGCAGGCCCAGAAGAAGAGATATGCTTCCATGGGTATGCAGGTACCGCCCACAGGCTATGGCAATGTGCCTTACGGTGCAGGCCAGCAGTATCCCAATCCTCCGGCAGGCGGATATCGTCCGGTACGCCCCATGGCTCCGTCCGGAAGAGAGGTTCAGATCATTCAGAATGCTCCCGGCCCGGATATGGGAATGCAGCAGCCTGAACGTCAGTCCGGGAATACGGGACGGGTTGAGCCCAGGAGCATAAAGATTCCTGATTTTCTGAAGAAACAGTAACAGTAAGGGGAGAATATACAAATGAGGTGTCCGTTTTGCAGCCATGAGAATACGCGGGTCATTGATTCGCGTCCGGCTGAAGAGAATAATTCGATCCGCCGCAGACGGGTATGTGACGAATGCGGCAAACGTTTCACAACATATGAAAAGGTAGAGACGATCCCTCTGATCATCATCAAAAAGGATAAGAGCAGAGAGCCATACAACCGGGAGAAGATCGAGAAAGGTGTGTTGAGAGCCTGCCATAAACGTCCTGTTTCGGCGGAGCAGCTGGGGGCTCTGGTCGATGCCATCGAGACCGAGGTATACGCGAAGGAGGACAAGGAGGTTCCGAGCTCCATGATCGGCGAGCTGATCATGGATAAGCTCAAGGATGTGGATCCTGTCGCATATGTCCGCTTCGCTTCCGTCTACCGTGAGTTCAAGGATATCAATACCTTTATGGATGAATTGAGAAAGGTGCTGGATAAATAAGTCAGGGCCCTGCAGATCGCAGGGCTTTCTTATATTATAAGACAATGAAACTATTTCCCACGGCCGAAGCGCAGTCGGTCTATCAGATCAATTTCAGACGGCTTCACGAGATCGGGATCAGGGGCCTGATCTTTGATATTGACAATACTCTGGTGGAGCATAATGCTCCGGCGGATGCGCGTGCGGTAAAGCTTTTTGAACGGATCAGAGGCTGTGAGCTGAATACCTGCCTGCTTTCCAATAATAAGGAACCGAGGGTAAAGGATTTTGCGGATACTGTCGGTTCTCTTTATCTGCATAAAGCAGGAAAGCCGCTGGCAAAGGGGTATCTGAAGGCAATGGAACTGATGCGTACGGAGCCGGAGACGACTCTTTTTATCGGAGACCAGCTTTTTACCGATATCTGGGGAGCATCCAATGCCGGGATCCGAAGTGTCCTGGTTCAGAGGATCGCTTTTCATGAGGAGATACAGATACACCTTAAGCGGATCCCGGAGGGGGCGGTTCTCTTATTTTACCGGCTGCTGCCCAGAAAACGAGATATTGCACTGGAGGGAGCATTACGATGAAGATTGACGGAAGCACGAAAATACTCGGAGTGATCGGAGACCCGATCGAACATACCGGAAGCCCTGCGATCCATAATTTCCTTGCGGAGCATCTGGGGGATAATCTTGTGTATGTGCCGTTTCGGGTGAAGACGAGCGGGCTGGCTCTGGCTGTGCAGGGAGCGTACCGGCTGGGGATCAGAGGGCTGAATGTGACGGTGCCGCATAAGCAGATGGTGATGCAGGAGGTGACGGAGCTGGATGATGCGGCCCTTGAGATCGATGCGGTCAATACTCTGGTATGGATCCGGGGAGGCTATAAGGGCTATAACACGGATTATTCCGGCTTCATGCGGGAGCTGGATTATTATTCGGTGATCGTTTACAACAAACCCGTTATCGTGCTGGGAGCGGGAGGCGCCGCCCATGCCGTGATCT
>CACZNS010000193.1 GCA_902782575.1 uncultured Lachnospiraceae bacterium | reverse complement strand
CTGTGCCCGGTGCCCGGCTATGACCGCCACTTCGCCATCACCGAATTCTTCGGCATCGACATGATCCCCGTGCCCATGACGCCCACCGGGCCGGACATGGACATGGTGGAAAGGCTGGTGCGGGAGGACGAGGCCATCAAGGGCATCTGGTGCGTGCCGAAGTACTCCAACCCGCAGGGCTATTCCTATTCGGACAAGACCGTGCACCGCTTCGCGAGGCTGAAGCCCGCCGCGAAGGATTTCCGGATCTTCTGGGACAATGCCTACGGCATCCATCACCTTTACGACGAGGATCAGGACTACCTGATCGAGATCCTGCACGAATGCAAGATGGCCGGAAATCCGGATATGGTATATAAATTTTCCTCCACCTCCAAGATCACCTTCCCGGGCAGCGGCATCGCGGCCATGGCCACATCCTTAAACAACCTGGACGACATCATGAAACAGATGAAGGTCCAGACCATCGGCCATGATAAGGTGAATCAGCTGAGGCATGTGAGGTTCTTCAAAAACTTTGAGGGAATGCGGAAGCACATGAGAAGGCACGCGGAGATCATCCGTCCGAAGTTTGAGCTGCTGGAGGATCTGTTTGAGTCGGAGCTGAAGGGGCTCGGCATCGGAGAGTGGACGAAGCCGAAGGGCGGCTATTTCATCAGCTTCGAAACCCTTCCGGGCTGTGCAAAGGCCGTGGTGGATAAGGTTAAGAAGGGCGGGGTCGTGATGACCGGAGCGGGAGCCACCTATCCCTACGGAAAGGATCCGCAGGATTCCAACATCCGGATCGCTCCCACGTATCCTCCGCTTGAGGATCTGCGGACGGCAGCGAAGCTCTTTACCCTCTGCGTGAAGATCATCAGTGCCGAAAAGTTTCTGAAGGAGCTGGCTTAAGCAAAGCCTTCGGGTGTGCTTTGGCGGCGGGAGAAAGGACATCATGAGCATTGAGAGTTTTGAGCTTCTGGATCGGCGGGAGGTCGATTCGAACAAGGTATTCCGTTATTGTAAGGACAGGCTGAGGCTGCCGGACGGTCATGAGGTGGAGTATGCGACGCTGCTGCATAAGGGTGCGGCAGCCATCGTCCCCGTGCTGCCGGACGGCAGGATCCTGCTGGTGAAGCAGTACCGCCATGCCATAGGCCGTGTGGCCCTTGAGATCCCGGCGGGGGGCAGAGACAGCGAAGAGGAGCCCTTCATCGAGGCGGCCGCAAGGGAGCTTCGGGAGGAGACCGGATATAAGAGCGACCGTCTGACGCATCTGATCACGCTGGTGACGGCCATCGCGTACTGCAATGAGGTGATAGAGGTTTATGTGGCGGAGGACTTAAAGCCATCCAGGCAGGATCTGGACCCGGACGAGTTCATCGACGTATTCCCTTATTCCTTACAGGAGCTTACGGATAAGATCTATGCCGGAGAGCTTCAGGATGCCAAAACCATCGCGGCGGTTATGGCTTATAAGAACCTTCAGAAAACCTGAAGGTTCTTTTTATTTCCGGTTTCTCTTTTTCTCCTTTTTGGTGCCGTACATGAGCCGGTCGGCTTCCTCCACATACCCGTTCAGGCTCGTGCCGCTTGCGGGATCGGTGAGGACGAAGCCGGTGCTGATCTCCGGCGTCTCCGGCATGTGACGATTAAGAGCCTCCCGCACAATGGAAGAGAGGATCTTTTCAAGCAGCTCCCTGACGGCATCCGCCCCCTCCGCGGGGGTCAGAACGAGAAACTCGTCTCCGCCGTAGCGGACGGGGATCGCCTCCTCCGGGACATTTGCTTTGATCGCGGAGGAAACACACAGGATCGCGTCGTCTCCGCAGGCATGTCCGAAGGTATCGTTAAAATATTTCATCCTGTCCATATCGATAAAAAGAACCACCAGGGACCGCCCCTCCTCATGGGTCTTCTTAAAGAGCCGGGTGGCAAGGTGGTGATAGCCGAGCCGGTTGCAGAGTCCTGTCAGGCTGTCCTGCATGGAGATCCCGGAAAGCATCTGATTTAAGTATTCCAGCTTTTTACCGGAAAAGAAGCTTCGCATGGCCATGGTCAGCATATTCACAATGGGGGCGATCCTTTTGGCGCGGAGCATCTCCACACAGTCCCGGATCACAAGATATCCCACGGCCGCGTCCATGAAATGCAGCGGAGCGAAAAGGTAATCCCTGCCGGGCACATCGGAATCAAAGGCAGGGAAAATGCCCCGGATCGTACGCTTCGGATAAGAAGCTCCCGTTTCCTCCTCCCAGCTGAAGACCAGCTCCATCTTTTCCGGATAGCCTTCCGTTTTCAGGCCGCTGTTGCTGCTTTTGATCTGCCCCGTGGCCTGGTCGAATTCGATCTGATTTCCGTAATCGTACAGCTCCTTATCCAGCACCAGATAAAGCCCCTTGCACTGCAGGGAAGGAAGACAGGTCAGGAGAGCGCCGCACATCTCCTCCACGGAGTTGCATCCGGGCAGGCGGAATTGCATGGTGTTGAGATGATTGCCGAAGGTCTCCGCCTCCATGCCGGTCCGGAAACCGTCGATCACCTGATCCCTGAGATGCTCCTCCGAGAGCTTTGCGGAGGAGCCGGTGGATTCCCTTATGATCAGCCGGGTGGGGGTGTAATTGATCAGGGGGACATCCTCTCCCTTCCAGATCCTCTGCATCAGCTCGATGCATTTGCTCCCCATGGTCCATCCCAGCTGGTCCACCGTGGTAAGGGAGGGGGAAAAGAAGGAGGAAAGCTCCAGATTGTCAAAGCCGGTGATAAAAAGATCCTTCGGAATCGAATATCCCGCCATGGCGGCAGCCTGAAATGCTCCCAGAGCGATCAGATCGTTTGCGCAGATGACCGCATCCGGAAGAACTCCGTTATGAGCGGACAGGAGATTGTTGAAGCCGTGAAAGCCGCTCTCCGGAGCGTAGCTCTCCGCATAAAACCGGTCGTTATCCGAAGGGAGTCCGTTTGTCAGACAATAGTCCTTCAGAGCTGCTGTTCTCTCACGATTCTCGAAGTTATCCGAAGGCCCCATCAGAAACCAGAAATTCCTCAGCCGGAGCTCTTCATGAAGATAGGAGATCATGGAGGTCATGGCGGCGCGGTTGTCGATGCCCACATAATAGAAGCCCGGGATCAGGTTTGCCAGCGTGATCACGGGCTTGCCGGAGGCAGCCGCGGCCTCCGTCACATAGGAGGCTCCGCGGGAGCCGTACAGATTGATCTCTGCATTATGGCAGCTGTTGATATCGAGAAAGATCCCGTCATAGTCGCTGAAATCGGGAAGATGATAGATGTTATATTCGCCGCTGTTCTGCAGGGCTTCATAGTCCTTAAAGCCGCCGCTGCGGAAAATGTACATATTGATGGGCTCTTCGGCTCTGCGGATGGACTCGGAAAAGCCGGAGATCCGCAGGTAGGTGAAATTCCGCTGCCCGTCGTCAATAATGTAAAGGATTTTCTTCATAAATACATACCCCTGACGTACCGCGGTATTCAGATGCGGTACGGATGTTCATACCATCCTTTACTATAACACAGAACCGGTCTCCTTTCCCTGCAATTTTTGGAATTTTTCGCCGGAAATCTGTGATCATCCGCCGGAAAACGAAGGCTGCGGCGGCTTCCGGAGAGGGAGGAGCAGGATGTGACAAAAAGGTTACATAATTGTAACGCTTGTTACCATAAAATTGTCTAAAATTAGACATAATTATTTTACATAATCGAAAAAAAAATTTTTGGAGGGTAAGTTCACAACATCTAGTGAAGCATCAAAATCGGGGAGACGAGATGTTGTGATTTTTGGCTTAAAGTGGGACTTTGCGGCCGTTTTTGGCATGGAAATTAACGTTGCTTTTCTGGTTTTTCGTATATATAATGTCTTATGTGGCGCGTCAGTGGATGCGACCGCAAAGGGAGAGGAAATAGAGTGAAATATGGAACAACAGATCGAAGAATTCATAAATTATTTACATAATGTAAAGAAGACTTCGAAGAATACAGAGCTTTCTTATCGTCGTGATCTGTTGAAGATGAGTGCATTTCTGGCCGGGCTGGGTGTTACCGATGCCACGGCCGTCACCAAAGACCATCTTGCAAAGTATATGCAGCACTTTGAGGAGGAGAAGGCAGCGCCTGCTTCGGTTTCGAGAAGCATCGCGTCTATGCGTGCATTCTTTAATCATCAGGAGAAAGAGGGCAGGATCAGCGATTCTCCGGCCGAGGGCTTAAAGGCGCCGAAGATCGAAAAGAAGCTGCCTCAGATCATGACCCAGGATGAGGTGATCCGTCTGCTGGATCAGCCCTCCGGCGATACTCCGAAGGATATCCGGGACAAGGCGATGCTGGAGCTTCTGTATGCTACGGGCATGCGCGTAACGGAGCTGATCACACTCCGGGTACAGGATCTGAATCTTCAGATGAATTACGTGGACTGCCATGATCCGAACAAGGAGAGGATCATCCCCTTCGGGATCGAGGCGAGGAATGCGCTGAAGAATTATATCGAGCATTCCAGGGAAGCCATGATCGAGGATAAAAGCGAAGACACTCTTTTCGTAAACTGCTCCGGGCAGCCCATGTCCAGACAGGGCTTCTGGAAGCTGATCAAGTATTATACGAAAAAGGCCGGTATCCAGATGGATATCACTCCGCATACCTTAAGGCATTCCTTCGCGGCTCATCTGGTGGAAAACGGTGCGGACCTCCGGTCGGTGCAGGAGATGCTCGGCCATTCCGATATCTCCACCACGCAGATCTACGCGGCCTTAAGCCACAATCATATCCGTGAGGTGTACGAAAAAGCACACCCGAGGCGGTAAAACCGATCGATCACAGACAGAAAAGAATTCCGTGCCGCGGCACGGAATTCTTTTTTTAAAGTCCCCTTACACCAGTATAACGGTCGCAAAATATCTGGACTAATGCGACGAATGCTTGCCCGAGAGTGCGTATCTGAAAACGTAGGCGTAGCGGGG
>CACZNS010000192.1 GCA_902782575.1 uncultured Lachnospiraceae bacterium | reverse complement strand
TGCCGGCGTTGCAGTTTTTGATCACGATATTCTGCAGATCCACCACCGATTTGCTGTCCGCGTAGATTCCGATGCCGTAGTCTTTTACCACAACGTCCTTGCCCCTGCCCTGCAGAGTACCGTTCGTAAGGATCAGGCTTGCGTTTGAATCCACCTTAAAGATCCTGGCGGCTCCGTTCTGGCTGATGGTATGATTGTTCATCCGGATCCGGACAGATTTGCCCGAAGGGATCCGGATCGCATTCATGAGCCCGGCATCGTTTGAGAGCACTATCTCCACGTTTGACCCCGTGGTATTGTCGATCCGGCTCTGGATCCAGGATTCGTCTCCCGCGGCCGTCCCCATCGTCCCGACGGAGGCTTCATCTTCGGATACCGAAAGCTCCGCTTCATCGGAGAGGACAGAGACTTCATCTTCGGATACCGTCGCCTCTTCCTCCAGGACCGCTTCCTCCGTGACCGGAGTATTTTCCTCCGGCTGTATCTCTTCGGTCACCTCCGATTCCTCCGTCACGGGAGTCTCTTCGGACAGCGCCTCTTCCTGCGGTGCTTCCTCCTGAGAGATCACCTCTTCGAAAACCGCTTCCTCCGCCGCCGGCGCATCCGCTTCCGCTACGGGAGTTTCCGCCGCCGTCTCCGAGATCTCCGCTTCCGTGATCCCGGCTGCCAGTACAGCGGCGGAAGGGATCAGGCCCTGGGCGGCTATCCCGAATCCAAGCAAAATGCTTAAATATCCGGCTGTCAGCTTTCTGAAATTCCTTTTCTTCATCTGCTCTTTCTCCTTTACGGTTTGTAATCGGGGGATACTGCTTAAGGAGGGATCATGACTCTTACCGGAGTCCGCTTAAGATGGACTCCTTTCGATTTCATAAGGGGAACCGTTTGCGGTGGGATCCCCCGCGATTGTCATGAAGGGAACCGTTTGCGCCGGATCCCCCCTCTCACATTTTCCCGGGACCGGAAAATCCGTTTTAGCTTTTGTTTGTATACTATACCTTATTTTTCGGCATTTTATCAATAAGAGAAAAGCTTAACTTTTTCTTAATCACCTTCAGGGCCTTTTTGCTCTGCCGTTCGATTTACTCCGGAGGGTGACAGGATACCGCATATAAAAAGGGAACGTTACAGGAAAGGAATAAAGAAATTGCACTCTCCCGAGCCATAAACGCCGGCAGCAGGGCATTTGCGGCTCACGATACGGCAATTACCAGATCTGTTAACGATAAAACAGACCGGCATCCATTTGGGGAACATGAAGAAAAGACGGTGAAGCTGTTTCCGTAAAACGGATAGGATATCGGATCGATCCCGTCTGCAATAAAAGCGATACAGACAGAACGTCCGTATCGCTTAACCGGGTCTTATATGCGGGATAGGGGGTCAGTACAGCCTGAAAACGCCGAATACCTTTCCGAGGATCTGGCAGTTGTCCACGATGATCGGCTCCATGGCGTCATTTTGAGGCTGCAGGCGGATATGCCCGTTTTCTTTATAGAAGTTTTTCACTGTGGCGCTGTCCTCCACCAGAGCTACGACAAGATCTCCGTTCTCCGCGGAGCTGCAGCTTTTTACGAACACGATATCCCCATCGTTGATCCCGATATTGATCATGCTCTCTCCCTGTACACGCAGGGCGAAGCATTCCGCGTTGGGCGCGTATTCCACAGGCATCGGGAAATAGGTCTCGATATTCTGCTGGGCAAGGATGGGCTGACCGGCCGCAACGCTTCCCACGATGGGGATGCTGGTCATTTCCCGCCTTGTGAGATTGAAATCATCATCCAGGATCTCGATCGCCCTGGGCTTCGTGGGATCTCTCCGGATAAAGCCGTTCTTCTCCAGGGTCTCCAGATGCGCATGGACGGAGGATGTGGACTTCAGCGAAACCGCCTGACAGATATCCCTTACCGCGGGCGGATATCCTTTCTCCATGATCTGATCCTTAATATAATCAAGAATCTCCTGCTGTTTTTTACTGATCTTTCCCCGGGCCATGGGATAACCTCCTCTGTAATAATATGATGTCGGGTTCAAAAGCAGTTTGATCCCAACTGATGCCGCAAATTGCGTCTACGCTCCGTTTCGAAAACCTTTTACCGGACACTCTTTAAGTATTTCGCGGGTTATAAAGTCATAGAGCTTTTCAAAGAAGTCTGAACGCATAAGGATCTTTTGAAGCTGACATCATCCTATAGCTTGTTTCATATGAGTTCTTCCAAAATTAACTTCTACTAATATAACTTCTTTAATATAAGTGTTTTCATGGAGAACCGGAAATGCATTCTTCCCACTGACCCTATCATAACACAATCATTCCAAAAAGCAAACATATATTCCGAAAAAATGTTCGATTTTTGTATTGACATCCGAATATCTGTTCGATATAATGCATTCATAAGAACAGATGTTCGTAACAGACGTTCGGTATGAATGTGAACAGCTGTGGTTGAGGAAATTCAGAAGGAGGGTTCGCTATGAAAAACACATCCACAAATCGCAGACAGAGATCGGCAGTCCTTAGGAGAGCGGAAATGAGGAGAATGAGAAATTTCTATAAGAAGCTTTCCAGATTTGCCATCGCATTTGCGATCATGATGGGTCTGGTATCCGGCATGCTCTCCGTCCGTTCCTTTGCAAAAGGCAGTTCTTCCCGTTCGCCCAGGATGAAATATTACACCAGCATCACCATAGAAAAGGGAGAAAGCCTGAGCTCCATCGCGGATACCTACCGCGGGGATGATTACGCCTCCCGCAGCCAGTATATTGCGGAGGTGGTTGAGCTGAACCACTTAAGCTCGGCGGATCAGATCCGGGCAGGCGGACATCTGATCATCCCCTATTTCTCCGAGGATCCCTCTGATCTATGAGCTTCGTATGAGCAAGTGTACTTTGGGGGCGTGAATGTGCGTGAGGGGCTAGTATAACGGTCGCAAAATATCTGGACTAATGCGACGAATGCTTGCCCGAGAGTGCGTATCTGAAAACGTAGGCGTAGCGGGG
>CACZNS010000191.1 GCA_902782575.1 uncultured Lachnospiraceae bacterium | reverse complement strand
TCCCTTATCACTCAGATGCTTCCGCTTCTCCGCTTCCGCAAAGTAAGTCTTCATGGAATTCAGCTCCCTGACCGTGCAGAGGTCTGCGTTTCTGAAGGTCTTCTGTGCCGCTGTCACCGCGTCATTTTCGGTAGAGCCCCACCACTTTTTATCCTGCTTTGCCACCGGAAGCTTCTGGGTAAAGAAGGGTTCTCTCCGTTCTTCGGAAATGTCCCACTCTTTTTCCGTTTTTTCCCTGACCATTATAGCCAGCTGTGCATTTTTATCCCCTGAGGATTTTTGGATCTTCTTAAAATACAGGCTGTCTTCATCGACGATCAGAGAATCTCTTTTTTTGGTTTTCACCACCTCTTCATCCCCTGTGGGGGTGTCCGGATACATGTCGGTATTATCAACTTTAACCTGCTGTTTCAGCGTGCTTTCCAGCTTTTTTTCTTCCGTGATATGGCTCATATCTATCTCCTTCCTGAATCCCCGTTAACCGGAATCCGGTGCAGTCTGCTGCGCTTTTCTGTTTAATACGAAGCATTTTCTGTGCCGGTCAGAGAAATTTGATATAACTTCTGGAAATCGGCATGATATTCTCAAACAAATGCTCTATGATCTTTTCAGACCTGGAGTTCACTGCAAGCATCAGCAGCTCCGTATCGGGACTGTACTTCTTCTTCAATACCTCCACGGAGCTTTTCAGCATGAACAGGGTCTCTCTGGGATCCTCCGCCGAGGAATAAAGAGCCGGGACCTTCAGCGTCAGCTCATCGATGGGTTCTATCGTCACATAAGAAACCACCTTTCCTTCCCTGAGGATGCAAAAGCTGGAGTCCTTATCCAGCTTTTTCGACAAAAGCCCCTTATCCGGCAGAGGATAGCCTTCCTTCACACTTTCATGGGAGGCTTCCCGCAAAAGCCTGTCCTCCGTTTCGGAAAAGCTCCTGATCACCATCCCCTCCGGCTTTTTCATTTTATCCGGGGTAAGATCCGAAACGAATCCCCTGTAATACATCGGATAATCTGTTTCCTCCTCTTCAAACCCCATTTTTGTCAGAAACCCCTCCAGGGTTTCATTATCTTCATTTTCTATATTAAATTCCGCTCTTACCGCAATATTGCCGTCACCAAAGATCTTATCAAGCTCATCGATCAAAGCTCTTCCCGCTCCCAGACCTCTTTTTGCGGGATCCACATACAGGGAATCAATGATAAACGAGTCCTGATCTATCATTCCGGCAAGCACTCCCATGATCCCTTTCTCATCCGCCGCTGCCAGCACCGTGAGAGGAACACCGGACCTGAAAGCCTCCGATGCCGCCCTTCTCATAAAGGGAGCTGTATATTCCCACTGCTCCTTTCCTGCTGCCATGATCCTGATATTACTCATCCTGTCCCTCCCTTTCTATTGCATCAAAAAAGCTTTTATCTCGGAAAGCCGCCTCTCCGCTTCTTTTCTTCCCATCCGGTACACCCGCTCCAGCTCCGCCGGATCGTGCTCTGTCCTGCTGATCCCGAGGGCTTCGGGCGGCCGGATCACAAGGGAGATCCCTTTTTCCTCTCTCCTTCGGATCTCCTGCAGCTGCCTGTTGTACATCACATGCCGCTCCGCCATAGCTTCCTGCAGCCTGGGGTACTTCCTCTGACTGATCCGGATCAGCGGAAGGGTTTTGCTCTTTTTCTTCCGGAATCCCGCCGGCTGCGTCAGGATGATCACGTTTCTTCTAAACCCGATCTCCTCCATATACCTATACGGAATGGAATCGGCGATCCCGCCGTCCAGCAGCTTGTAACCGTCTATCTCCACGACTCTCGAGACCAGAGGCATGGAAGCGGACGCCCGCATCCAGAGGATATCCTTGTCGCCTCCGTCCGTGCAGCGGTGATAAACCGCCTTTCCCGTAACCACATCCGTGGCCCCGATATAAAATTCCATCGGATTCTCCCGAAAGGCCCTCCGGTCAAACACGTCCAGCTTATCCGGAAGGATGTGATAACAAAAATCCACGCCGTAGAGATCGCCGGTCCTGATCAGGGATTGAAAGCTGCAGTAGCGTGGATCCCTGCAGTACTTCTTATTATAACGGATCGCCCGGCCGATCTGACCGGACTTGAAATTACATCCGAACACCGCTCCCGCTGAAATGCCGGCTCCCCCGTCAAAGGTGATCTTATTCTCCATCAGGATGTCGAGCACTCCCGCCGTAAACATCCCCCGCATCGCACCGCCCTCCATGATAAGGGCTGTTTTTTTCTTCTGCTCCTCTGCCATTCAAACCTCCCCGGACGCGATCAGCTCCATCCCTTCGCTTCTGACCTTCCCGTCCACCGCATCGGCAAGCCATTCCGCCATTGTTGCCCCGCTTTTTGTTTTCCAGTAAAAGTAAGGGAGCCGGACAGCCGTATGCACCGTTCCGCCCTTTGTATAAAGCGGATTTTTCCAGTCATAGATAAAAAAACCGAAGGACGGATCCAGCTCCGCAAGACCCTTTACCGTTTCACCGAGTCTGTTCCGGAATAAGCTTCTGATCTCCGGACCCGTCTCAAATTTCCCTCCCAGAAATTCATTCCAGTAGGAGCTGAGCAGATAATCCTCCACGGAGCTGGCATACAGACAACGCAGCTTCCGTCCGTTAAGGTCCGTCTGAAGCAGCTTCCTGTACCAGTCCAGTACGATATTTGAAGAAACGACCGGCTCCCACTGTGCTCTCGGCGCTTTCCATACATCACGGAGTGTATGCTGCCAGTCCTTAAATTCAAGCAGCGCACTGTCGGATAAAAGCGTCACATCCGGGCAGTCCGGATAATAATCCGCGGCGATCTCTCCCGCAAGCGCCGGCACGGCAAAGGCCCCGGCGGAATCCCCCGCGATCAGCAGCTTCTGCGGGGAAGGAAAGCGCTTTACGGCTTCCTCCATCGCCATCAGGAAATTCTTCCTGCCGTGAAAATAAAGAGTCCTTCCGGTCCCGTCCTCATCGGTATACTGCAGCGTGGAATCCCCCACATGAAAATCACCCGTTGTATAGGTTATGACCACAAAGCTCCAGTCCGCAAAAGCATTCTCCTGCTTCCTGCCATCCATGATCCCTGCATAGATATTTATGATCTCCGTAACGGGCCGGAGGTTGTTCCAGTAATAATTCGGAAGACCCGCCGCAAGCCTTGCTCCCGTCACGGGTCTCGCAGCCGAGTACTCATCCCAGGCCATCCCTCCGCCGGATAGAAAAAGACAAAGACGGTCGGCCCGGCCGTATTTCAGATAAATATGATAATCGGAACCGTCTCCGGAAATTCCCTCTTCCATCGGAAGCCGGTACCATTTCCCGTTCTCCGGTTCCTCCGGAAGGATGGGAACCTCTCTGTCCCCCCGCTCCATCCCGGACTCTATCCTCTGCTCCAGCAGATCTCCGGTCCTGCTTAAGAAGCGCCTGGTCAGACCTGCCACCCGCCCTCCGCGGTCGTCTGAAGCTTTTGTTTCTTCGGTTCCTCCCATACTTTATACTCCAGCCGTGCCGCAGCAATTATGCGCAGCGCGGATATCTATCAGAATTTTATAAAACCTATGTTTAAACCCATGCCCTTACAGATTCAGATACCGGCTCGATGCATTCGTCAGATCCCGGAAGCGGAAGATCAGGATATAAGCCGCAACCGCAACGAGCAGACCCTCACATATCACAGCCGGAAGAGGAAACGGATTCATACCCTTAGCGATCGGTATGAACTGAAGCAGAGATAAAAGAATATTGACAAAGGGATAGATCACATATTCCATCAAATGATTCCGTATCGTTTTCCCAAGAATGAGGATCACAACCGTCAATACCACAAAGCCGATGGGGATCACCCATGCCAGACTCCAGCCGTGAAAGCCGGTATTCACGTCCGCCAGATAGCAGGCCAGCATAATGAGCCAGCTCTCCGCAGTGATCAGCTTAAAGATATTTCCCCGGTAATAGGTCACAACGGCAAAGTCAAACAGACAGAGCGGCGCGATCGTCATCACAAAACCGAATACGCCGTACCGGAAGTCTGTGACATAAGAAAGGATCCCCATTACGATCTCCACCAGCACACAGGCGAAAAGGCCGATCTTAAACAGAGATACGCTGCTCACCTTTTTCTGGGGGATCGAAGGAAAGGCCGGATCCTCCGGCTCGCCCGTAAGCACGCCCTGACAGAGCGGGCAGCATCGTTTATTTCCCCTGATCCGGATCTTACATTTCGGACAGCTTTGCAAAACAGACCTCCTTTGGTATCACCCGGTCACATCATAATCGTTTGTTCCAAGCTCCACTTCCAGTCCGAGCTCCGTGAGCCGGCGGAAGAAATTCAGCAGGACGCGGTGCTCCTCATAGGCAGACACGGCTCCGAACACCATTTTGTCCTCAAAGGTGGACACACAGATCTGCATATTTGGAGTCGCCATAAAAGCCGAGAAGCGGTCGATATAAGGGACGCACTCCTCCGGCATTTTGATCTTCCCGATGTTGGACATCGTGCCTGTAGTGCTCTTCTGGGACTGGATCGTCGTGAAGCGGATCCCCAGCTCCTTGATAAAGAGCGGCACAACCTTCAGCGCGGCATTATTCGCAAAGGCAGAGTATTCATTCATGATCCCCCGCAGATTTTCCTGCGTGAGCTGCTCTTCAAAGGACTCCTGCACCTTTCTGATGATGCTCTGCAGTGTCTCGTCATAATCGGAAACCTGAAAAGGCACATTGATGATCCCGAAAAAGTTCCGCGCGGTATAGGACGGAAAATACTGACGCAGGTTCACCGGCACGCAGATATTGATGCTCTTCCTCCGGTCCGGCAGAGACATGGAGCGGATCACGGCTTCGATATAGATCGCTGCCGTCAGGATCCCGGCCGTGGTTTTGTATTCCTTCGCGATCGCGATAAATTTCGATGCGCTTACGGTTCCCTCCAGCAGATGCCCGAGCAGGTTTCCGTCCCGCTCCTGGCGGATCTGAAACGCTCTGGAAAAGAACATCTGACGGATCTGGCTGCGCCCCTTTCCCTTGCTGTAAAACAGCCGGTACGCATCGTCATTCTTTTCCTCCGCAGAGGACCGGTCGTGA
>CACZNS010000190.1 GCA_902782575.1 uncultured Lachnospiraceae bacterium | reverse complement strand
GAAAAGCGCCTGACCAAGGGGGCGCCCGGCAGGGAGAGGATGGAGGAGGCCATCGGCTTTTACAGGAAATATCTGAACGGAGAGCAGGGGGAGACCTGAGCTGCTCCGGGAAGGTGGTGACGGATGTCTCAGACAGCGGGGCGCAGCAATATTGCAGCAGAGCTTTGTCGGATGATAAAGGCACCCGGTCACTGAATGCTTTGTCGGATGATAAAGGATCCCGGTCACTGAAAGCTTTGGCGGATATTACAGGAAATGTGTCGATATAAGGAGGAGAGTAAATGGAAAAATTAAAGGTGGGCATCTTAGGCGGAACCGGTATGGTCGGGCAGCGTTTTATCGCTCTCTTAAACGATCATCCCTGGTTTGAGGTCACGGAGATCGCGGCGAGCCCGCGAAGCGCCGGAAAGACCTATGAGGAGGCGGCCTCAAGCCGCTGGAAGCTTTCCGGGGAAGGCATAGAGATGCCGGAAAAGGTCAAGAATATCGTGGTAAAGGACGTGAGCGATGTGGAAGCGGTGGCCCGGGACGTGGACTTCTGCTTCTCTGCCGTGGATATGTCCAAGGATGAGATCCGCGCCATCGAGGAGAAGTACGCAAAGACGGAGACGCCGGTGGTATCCAACAATTCCGCCCACCGCTGGACGGAGGATGTCCCGATGATCATCCCGGAGGTCAATCCGGAGCATGCGCAGATCATCGATTCCCAGAGGAAGAGGCTTGGGACGAAGCGCGGCTTCATTGCCGTAAAGCCGAACTGCTCCATCCAGTCCTATGCGCCGGTGTTTTTTGCCTGGAGGGAGTTCAGGCCCGTAAAGGCGGTTGTTTCCACCTATCAGGCGATCTCCGGAGCCGGAAAGAACTTTGAGGACTGGCCCGAGATGAAGGGCAATGTGATCCCCTTCATCAGCGGAGAGGAAGAAAAGAGCGAGCAGGAGCCCTTAAAGATCTACGGACGGATCGAGGGGGATAAGATTGTAAAGGCAGCCTCACCGCTGATCTCCTCGCAGTGTATCCGGGTGCCGGTGTTAAACGGACATACCGCATCGGTCTTTGTGGATTTTGAGAAAAAGCCGGAAAAGGAGGAGCTGATCCGCCTCATCAATTCCTTTGAGGGGGAACCGCAGAAGCTGCAGCTTCCTTCCGCTCCCAAGCAGTTTTTACGCTATTTTGAAGAGGATAACCGCCCCCAGGTCCTTCTGGACGTTGACCGCGAGAGAGGCTTCGGGATCTCTGTCGGGCGTCTCAGAGAGGATACGGTTTTTGATTACAAATTCGTGGGATTGTCCCACAATACCGTCCGCGGAGCAGCCGGTGGCGCCGTTTTATGCGCGGAGCTGCTGAAAGCGAAGGGCTACATTGCAGCAAAATAATCTGCCGGAGGGTGCCGGGAGAGACCGGGACGGGGGACCCGGATTGACGGCGCTTCGTTATCAGGCGGATCTGTTACAGACCTTAAATGAAAAGCTCACCGACAGCATGGACATTTTCAGCAAGTTCTTTGAAATGTCGGGGAATGCTTACGCATATTACAATTTCAAAACGGACTATTTTGAAGCCATCGGGGATTTCGAGCCCCTTTTCGGCACCTCCGTGACCAAGCCTTCGGATGTGGAGCTTCTCCCGGAATATGTGCGGGAGGAGGAGTACCGGGAGGCGATGGAGCTCTTAAGGGTGGAGGATCAGCCGGGAGGAGAGTGCGTGAGAGAGATCCGGATCCGGGAGAACCGGAAATGGATCGAAGGGCACGCGCTGGCTCTCTTTGATGATAACGGCGAGCTCCTGGAAAAGTACGTCTGCTTCCGGGATATCACCCGTTTTAAGATCCAGAACGACGAGCTTTCCTACCTCGCCTGCTACGACGGCCTGACGGGGCTTCTGAACCGTAATTTCTTTATCCAGAAGCTGAACACCCTTGTGCAGAAGGCCTCGGAGGAGAGGGTGAACGTATCGGTCGCCATGATCGATATCGATTCCTTCAAGCGGATCAACGATTCCATCGGACTGATCCTTGGGGATGAGCTGCTTCAGATGGTCGGTCAGTTTTTCCTGAGCCTGAATACGGAGAGGACGATCGTCGGCCGCTTCGGTACGGATGTCTTTGTAGCCGCGATCTACGATCCCGGCGGGAGCGATACCGTGGAAAATCTTCTTTCCACCATCCGGCTCAGGCTTTCCAAACCCTTTATCTTAAGCAATAAGGATGAGATCTTTCTTACGATGACGGTGGGCGTGGCCTCGTATCCGGAGGCCAGCGGCAGCGGCTTTGACGTGCTGCAGAAGGCGGAGATCTGCATCTATGCCGCAAAAGACACCGACAAAGGCGGGGTCCGCTATTTTGACGATCAGATGATGAGGCAGTTCGTTTCCAATTTCGCGCTGGAAAAGAGGCTTCAGGACGCCATCGTATCAAAGCATTTCATGCTTTATTATCAACCCCAGTACAATACCCGGACAGGGAAATTAAGGGGCTGCGAGGCTCTGATCCGCTGGAGGGACGAGGAAGGGCGCTTTATCTCCCCCTCGGACTTCATTCCCATCGCCGAGAAGAGCGGAGGGATCATCTCCATCGGAAAATGGGTGATCCGCAATGCCATCAACAGCTGCCGGAAATGGAAGAGGCTTTACGGCTTCGACGGCATTGTATCCATCAATATCTCCGCGATCCAGATGAAAAAGGACAATTTCATCGATGAGCTTCTGGAAGAGCTGAGGACGGAAAAGGTGGATCCGGAAAATCTGGAGATCGAGATCACGGAGAGCGTTTTCATCGAAAATTTCGACGATGTGATCGAAAAGATGAGAAGTCTCCGGCAGTTCGGCCTCAGGGTTTCGCTGGACGATTTCGGAACGGGCTTTTCTTCCCTGTCTTATCTGAAAAATCTGCCGATCAATACGTTAAAGATCGACAAGAGCTTCATCGATACCGTGATCTCGGATGATACCACGGGGATCATCACCGAGTCCATCGTCAATATGGTGAAGCGTCTCGGGCTGGAGACCATCGCCGAGGGCGTGGAGGACGAGCGGCAGATGGAGTTTCTGAAAAAGATCGACTGCGACAACATCCAGGGCTTCCTTCTGGGAAAGCCCATGCCGCAGGAGGATTTTGAAAAGCTGCTGATGAAGGACTGATTTGGGAAAAACACTGATCATAACCGAAAAACCCTCCGTCGCCAGGGAGTATGCCTCCATCCTCAAGGTAAAGGGGAAGGGCGACGGGACCATAGAGAATGAGGATTACTGCATCACCTGGTGCGTGGGGCATCTTGTGGAGATGTCCTATCCGGAGGTCTACGACATCCGGTATAAAAGATGGAACCTGAATGACCTTCCGTTTCTGCCGGAGCAGTACCGTTACGCCGTGATCCCGAAAGTGAAGAAGCAGTACGGGATCGTAAAGAACTGCCTTCACAGGAAGGATGTGGATACGGTCCTCTGGGCCGGAGACTCCGGGAGAGAAGGGCAGGTCATCGAGGAACTGATCCGCATGCAGGGCGGTGTGCGGGACGGGATCACCGAAAAGCGGGTCTGGATCGACTCCACCACGGAGGAGGAGATCGAGCGGGGCATCCGGGAGGCAAAGCCCTACGAGGCCTACAGGAATCTGGCAAACGCCGGGATCATGCGGGGCATCGAGGATTATTCCATGGGGATCAATTTTTCCAGGGCGCTTTCCGTGAAATACGGCAGGATGCTGAACGAAGCCGCGGGCACCCAAAAGTACTCCGCCATCGCGGTGGGCAGGGTCATGACCTGCGTGCTGGGCATGGTGGTCCGGCGCGAGAGGGAGATCCGTGACTTTACGGAGACCCCATTTTACCGGGTGAGAGCCGCCTTTGAAAAGGACGGGGTCGGCTTCGACGGCGAATGGAAGGCGGTAAAGGGCTCGGATTATTTTGAGTCCCCGAAGCTCTACAGCGAAAAAGGCTTTAAGGAAAAGGCGGATGCCGAGGCGATGATCGAAGCCCTTAAGGAGTTTCAGTCCGGCATGATCTTTAAGGCCGATAAGTCCGAGGAGAACAAAAAGCCTCCGCTTTTATTCAATCTGGCGGAGCTTCAGGCCGAGTGCGCCAAGCGCTTCCGGATCAGCCCGGATCAGACCCTGGACATCGCGCAGCAGCTCTACGAATCAAAGCTCACCACTTATCCCAGAACGGACGCCAGGGTCCTTACGAGTGCCATCGCGGGAGAGATCACCAAAAACCTGGGAGGTCTTTACCGGTATGCACCGGTGCAGGAGTTTGTATTAAAGATCAGGGATGAGGGGCTTTATAAGGGGCTTTCGAAAACCCAGTATGTGGATGATAAAAAGGTGACGGATCATTATGCCATCATTCCCACGGGAAACCTGACCAGGCTATCCCAGATGAGCGAGCTGCAGCAGAAGGTCTATGATCTCATCGTCCGCCGCTTTTTAAGCATCTTTTATCCTCCCGCCGTCTTTCAGAAGGCAGGGATCCAGATCGCTGTGGGGAAGGAGAAATTCTTCACAAACGTCCGGGTCTTAAAATCCCCAGGGTTTTATGAGATCACCGGGCAGGATAAGGAAAAGCCTGCCTCCGGTAAGGATCAGGAGGATCCCTCCCAGGGCAATGATGCGTCAGAGGAGGATAAGCCTTCAGACAGCCGGGCGCTTCTGGAGCTGGTAACGAATTTCCGGAAGGGAGACATCGTTTCGATCCGGGGAATGTCCGTAAAGGAGGGAAAGACCTCCCCGCCGAAGCGCTATACCTCAGGCTCCATGGTCCTTGCAATGGAAAACGCGGGGCAGCTCATCGAGGATGAGGAGCTGAGGGCGCAGATCAAGGGCGCGGGGATCGGCACCTCGGCCACCAGGGCCGGGATCATCGAAAAGCTGATCCGGATCGGTTATCTGGGGCTGAATAAAAAAACGCAGGTCCTGACTCCGAAGAAGCTGGGAGAGATGATCTATGAGATCATCGTGATGACACTTCCGGGCATGCTCGAGCCGAAGATGACGGCAAGCTGGGAAAAG
>CACZNS010000189.1 GCA_902782575.1 uncultured Lachnospiraceae bacterium | reverse complement strand
TTTGAAGATAGTGTTTTAGGTGTTCTGTATGGTGGGAAGAACTTGAAAATCTCAATTGAAACAGAGGGAAATTATGAAGAATAGAAAATCACTGAAGCAAATCCTGCTAACGAGGATAATTGCGTTTACTGCTGTCATCATCGTGATTATTTCTGCCGTCAGCATCAAAATGCAGAGTGACAGGATCACGGAGCTGACGGAATCGGTACTTGCCAAAGAATCGATTTCTTATGCCAGCGAAGTATATAACTGGTGGAGTGGTATCGAAGAAAGGGTTAAGCAGACGGCAGATGTTTTCAAGAATCTTCCGGAGCCTTCCAATGAAGATACGCTGGCAATGCTGCTGGAGCTGACAAAGCTCGATCCGGATTCTCAGGATATCTATATTGCTTTCGGAGATACATTCACATTTCTGGACGGCTCCGGATGGGTGCCGGATGATACTTTCGTATTTACGGACAGAGCGTGGTATACCGGAGCTCTTGCAAAAAACGGCAGTATCTACACCTCAGAGCCTTATGTGGATGCTTCCACCGGGAAAACGTGTCTTGCCTGCGCGGTGATGCTCCGCGATCAGGTGGTACTCAGCAGTGATATCAATTTCGACAAGGTATCGGAAAAGCTGTCACAGTTTAAGTCCAGTTCCTCCGAGGCCAAATTTTATATTATCAATAAAGAAACCAAGGACATTCTTGTCAGCAGCGTGGAGGGACTTGTCGGACAGACGATCGCGGAAAGCACAGATCCGGTCATGCAGGGGCTTAATACGGTATTCGCGTCTCTCAATACCTCAAATACCATCGATGCGGATAAGGTGGAGACGGTAAAAACTTCTCTTGGAAAAGTGATGCTTTCGGCCACGGATATTCCGGAAACCTCATGGGTAGTAGTATCTGCAGTACCGTATTCATTCGTCAGCGGCAGTATCAGAGGTACGGTGATCATCACCTTTATCGTTGCGGCAGTGCTTCTTGTCCTGCTTACCGTCATTCTTTATATCATCATCAGCCGGTATATCAATCCGGTAGCGACAGTTACGGACAGGATCACCGATATCAGCAAGGGTGATTTCACCGTAAAGATCCAGCCGGAAGGAAATAATGAGATCACAACACTGAGTGAGCAGCTGAATGATTATATCGGAAATATGCATGGCATGCTTCTGAATCTTGCCAATATTTCAAAGGATATGAATTCCAGTGCAAGTGAGTGTTTTGATATCTCGCATACATTGTCTTCGTCCAATCAGTCTCAGGGAGATTCGATCGAGAAGCTGAATGCTACTCTTTCCATGATGAATGAATCCATAGTGGATGTGGCTAACGCAGCGACAGAGCTTGCATCTACCTCCGGTCAGCTGAAGCAGAATGCAGAAGATGTAAAGCTGCTCTGCATGGAGACGATGGATTCCTCCGTTACCGGGAGAGATCAGATGACGACAATGACAGCAAATGTCAATACATTGAGCACGACGATCCACGAGCTGACCGATATCATCCGCGTTACAGCCCAGTCTGTTGAAGAGATCACCGGTATCACCGATACCATCAATGCGATCTCGGCGCAGACGAATCTGCTGTCCCTGAATGCTTCCATAGAAGCAGCCAGGGCCGGTGAAATGGGCAAGGGCTTTGCGGTGGTGGCATCCGAGGTCGGGCTGCTTGCAAAGCAGTCTTCAGAGGCTACTGAAACGATCCGCCAGCTGATCGGGGGTATTACCCAGAATATTGCAGATATCAATGATAAAGCAGACAGATGTATCTCGGATATGGAAGCATGTATTAACGGGGTAGAAGAAGCAAACCAGTCCTTCAATACGATCTATGATGACGTGGCGAAGGCAACGGACGGTATCGTCGAGATCACAAACGGTATTGAACGGATCAATGATGTTGCCAGCGGAAATGCCGCGACCACACAGGAACAGGCTTCCTCGATCAATGAGATCCTCGGTCTCAGCGATCAGATTGTATCCGAGAGCAAAAATGTTCTTTCCGAAACCGACAGTATTTCCAATATCTCGGAAAATCTGAATCACTATTCGGATGCGATAAATCTGGATCTTTCAAAATACACGTTATAGGAGTTATATAATCGAAAGGGCAGCGATTTCATTCACAAAAAAGCTCATCGCATACGTGAAGGCTGCTTCTGACCATAATGTATAAATGCTTCAGGAGGGAAAAATGATTTGTTCTAACTGTGGAAATCAAATTGAAGACGGGCTGAAATTCTGCCCCGAGTGCGGGACGCCGGTGGGTGGCGCGGATACTCAAGACATACGGGCAGATGAGGAGACAGGGAATGCGCAGATACAGGAAGTGACGGCAGGAAACTCTCAGGAGGAGCAGCAGCCGGCAGAGCAGCAGCCGGGCTCTTCTCAGCCCGGGCGTGTACAGCAGGATTACAGCGGGCAGCCCGATCCTCAGCAGGGATACGGACAGCCGGCTTATAGCGGGCAGCCCGATCCTCAGGCGGGATATGGACAGCCGCAAGGGAATATTCCGCAGGGAGCTATCGTACCGCAGGGTTACGGGCAGCAGGGATATGGGCAGCAGGGTTACGGACAGCAGACTTATTATGCTCCGGCCGGAAGGGGAACAAACAGGAATATCGTGGTCTGTATTCTGCTTTCCGTGATCACCTGTGGAATATACAGTATCTACTGGATGATCATGCTGAACGACGAGATCAATTCTCTTTCCGGAGAGCAGGGGACATCGGGAGGCGTAGTGTTCCTCCTGTCCCTTGTTACCTGCGGGATTTACGGATTTTACTGGTACTACAAGATGGGGCAGAGGATAGATATCATCAAAGGGATGCAGGGATCATCCTATATCCTGTTTATTGTTCTGGCATTCTGCGGGCTGGGGATCGTTAATTATGTTATCATGCAGGATACCATCAATAAAGTCATGGGTCCGGCGTAAAGAGGATCATAACTGCCGGGAATTGAGACCGCAGAGAGCGTAATGCCCGGACTGCGGCTGTATATGGATCAGCAAAGCCCCGGTATTGGCCGGGGTCTTTCATATTCGAAGTGATCTATTGTAAACGAATAAAGTAATCGCACTTTCCTGAGCCGCAAACGCCCGCAGCAAGGGATTTGCGGCTCACGATACGGCAATTACCAAAATCTGAGACCGGGGCAGAAAAAAGTCAGGACCCGAAGGGAGAAATGCAGCATGGATATCATATCTGTTATTTCAGAAGAAACAGGCTCAAAGCCGTGGCAGGTGGAAGCGGCCGTGAAGCTCATAGATGAGGGTAATACCATTCCCTTTATCGCCAGATACAGGAAAGAGGTGACCGGCAGCTTAAACGACGAGCAGCTGAGGCTGCTTGGTACCAAGCTTGAGTATCTGCGAAATCTTGAAGAAAGAAAGCAGGAGGTGATCAGTCTCATCGATGAGCAGGGAAAGCTCACGGAAGAGCTGAAGAGTGCCATCCTTTCCGCAGAGAAGCTGGTAACGGTGGAGGATCTGTACAGACCGTATAAACAGAAAAAGAAGACGAGGGCAGATGCGGCAAAAAAACGAGGGCTCGAGCCTCTGGCGGATTTTATCCTGAAACAGGATACGAAAGAGCCTTTGGAAAAAGAGGCGGAAAAATATGTCACGGGAAAGATCGCTCCTGTGTCAGACAGCAGGGAGGATCAGATCCGGGCGGCCGAAAAGGAGGTTTTGGATACTGCAGCGGCCATCGCGGGTGCTTCGGACATCATTGCGGAGCGGATCTCCGACGAGGTAAGATACCGGGAGTATATCCGGAGTGTTACCCGTTCGGAGGGAAAGCTTATATCGGAGGCAAAGGATAAGGAAACTGATTCCGTATATAAAAATTATTATGAATTTGAAGAGAGCGTGGAAAAAACAGCGGGGCACAGGATCCTTGCGATCAACAGAGGGGAAAAAGAAAAAATCCTTATGGTGTCGGTCGCTGCCCCGACGGAACGGATCATTGGATACCTGAAGCGTCAGATCATCCGGTCTGATAATCCGTACATCACTCCGGTGATAGAGGCTGCGATCGCTGATTCTTACAGCAGATTGATCCAGCCGTCCATCGAAAGGGAAATCCGAAACGAGCTGACGGAGAGAGCGGAGGACGGGGCGATCGATGTATTCGGAAAGAATCTGAAGCAGCTTCTGATGCAGCCGCCGCTTTCCGGCCAGACAGTGCTGGGCTGGGATCCGGCTTTTAGGACAGGCTGCAAGCTCGCAGTGGTCGATCCTACGGGAAAGGTGCTTTATACCACGGTGATCTATCCCACAGCTCCTCATAATAAAACAGAGGAGGCAAAGAAGGTCTTAAAGGATTTGATCCGAAAATACGGAGTCACTCTGATCTCCATCGGAAACGGAACGGCTTCCCGCGAATCCGAGCAGGTTGTAACAGAATTATTAAAGGAAATCCCTGAGGCCGGGGTTCACTATGTGATCACGAACGAGGCCGGAGCAAGTGTGTACTCCGCAAGCAAACTCGCCGCGGAGGAATTTCCGGAGTTTGACGTGGGGCAGCGGAGCGCGGCGTCCATAGCCAGACGGGTGCAGGATCCTTTGTCAGAGCTGGTAAAGATAGATCCGAAGTCCATCGGGGTAGGTCAGTATCAGCATGATATGAATCAAAAGAAACTGTCCGAAACCCTTTCCGGTGTTGTGGAAACTGCTGTAAACAGTGTCGGAGTAGATCTGAACACAGCATCTTTTTCGCTGCTTTCCTATGTGTCCGGAATCTCTCCCGCAGTTGCGAAAAATATCGTGGCATACAGAGAAGCCAACGGAAGATTCCGTACCAGGAGTGAGCTGAAAAAGGTGGCCAAGCTGGGGCAGAAGACCTTTGAACAGTGCGCCGGGTTCTGCAGGATAAACAGCGGCGACGAACCGCTGGATGCAACGGCCGTGCATCCGGAGTCCTATGAAACAGCCGGTATTCTTCTGAAAAAAATGAACTGCGGGATCCGGGAGGAAAAAAAGATAAGAGAGTTCAGGAAAAACCTGAAGGATATGAAAGCTCTTGCTGAGGAGACCGGATGCGGGGAGATCACACTGAATGACATTCTGTCCGAGCTCGAAAAGCCCGCACGAGATCCACGTGAGGAGATGCCGAAGCCTGTTTTACGATCAGATATCCTTGAAATGAAGGATCTGAAGCCCGGAATGAAGCTGAAGGGTACGGTCAGAAATGTCATTGATTTCGGTGCGTTTATAGATATCGGAGTTCATGAGGACGGTCTGGTCCATATATCGCAGATGTCGAAAAGATATATCAAGCATCCGATGGAAGTTGTTTCCGTGGGGGATGTGATAGACGTCACGGTTCTCGGGGTAGATGAAAAGAAAGGAAGGATCAGCCTGACAATGCTCGATCCTGCATCGGATCGGACTTAAAACTGAAAGTCGGAGGGAAGCATGTCCATAGAAGCATATATCAATCCGGATTTCGGATGGACAGAAAAATTCATATTTCTTCTGGCATCTTTTCTGGGAGTTTTCACATGTGTCATACTTGTGATCGGTATTTCCGCATTTTCAAGATCCGGAAAAACATTTTATGAACGCTCTCACACCAGGGTACAGGAGTTTTACGAACTGATCATTTCAGGTACATCGATCATGTCTTTTTCCTGCGCTTATGTCATATTGAACCATATTTATTCCAAGCTTCAGGGTCAAAGCGGGATCTTTTCCACGCTGTGGGGAAATTGGAAGGACTTTATGCTTCTTCTTCTCATATGTCTTTCCTGTGTACTCAATACGGTACTGGACAGATTGATCATTCCCCTGAAATTTATCGATAAAACCGAGAAGGCTTCCGTCAGGATGCTGGGTATGTTTTATGCCATAATCATCCTCGTTTATCTCAATTTCATGGGAGATGAAAGCGAGTATAATCCGGTAATGATGTATTACCTGGGACTGTTGATAGGAAGATTCGTCTATTTTGACGCCTCCTTTTCTGATTTTATCGATGCCGTGAAGAGTATTCTGAAGCATCTTCCGCTCCTTGCACTGGGATTGACCCTTACAGGCGCATTGAGCTGGTTTGGTTTTGATTCCGGATATCTTCTGGAGCGCAACTATTTCATCGTGGGTATTTTTTATACACAGCTTTTTATGCTGGTATCTGTTTTTCTGCTACATCACAGTCATTTGCTGGATTTTTTGGTCAGAAAACCGCGCGACGCAGAAAGAACCTCCGAACCGCATGCGGATGCAGCATATAGCCCGGAAGAAGAATATGAAGACTATGAGGAATATGATAATTACGATGATTACAGATAGACTGACACATTCATCTTTGGACTAACGACGCAGAATTCAGACAAAAGCTTTTTTCGGATTAAAGCAGGGTTCGTTATGATCATTTATCTTATAATTGTAAATATGATTACGTTTGCCTGTTTCGGGGCAGACAAGCGGAAAGCGGCGAATCACAGGTGGAGGATCAGGGAAAGCACACTGATGGGACTTTGCGCGGTCGGAGGAAGCATCGGGGGAATGGCTGGAATGTATCTGTTCCGCCATAAGACCAGGAAGCCTTTGTTCTTTTTGGGGATTCCGCTGATCATTGTTATTCAGGTGGTATTGGCGGTATTTGTATATCACTATATTTAAGAAGGAGGAAAGATCTAAATGAAAAAAAGAGCAGTTATAATGCTGTGTCTGGCATTTTTATGTGCCGGATGCGGGAATAAAGCCGGAGAAGCCTCTGAAGACAGCAGCACTCCGGTCCCTTCGATCGAGCTTCAGACAGCTGATACAGGGGCGGCAGTTCAGGAAACAGATGATCTGAACAAGGATACGGAGGCGGCAGATCCGGCGGGATCTTCCGAAACTCAAGAAAACATCGGAGATTCTTCAGACAGCGGAACGGATGGATCCGCTCAGCAATTGCCGGAAGCGGATCTAAACGGAAGAGATCTGTTTGCGGACTATATTATGGGAAAAAGCTCGGCAATAGTATCAAAGGATTTTCTCTCTGCGATCAATATGACTGAGCTCACGCTGAACCCGGGCGATGAGTATACCGTTTCGGAGCTGGAAAGTCTGCTTCAACATGATTCCCTGATCGGCAAAACCCTTCCAAAAGTATCCTATGCGCCCCTTTCCGTCCACGGCGGTGCGCTTTATGCCATGCAGCTTTACTATGAAACCGGGGTGGAAAATCTTACGGAGACGATGATCTTTTCTGATCACAGCGGGGATCTGGAGATGATATTTGCAATTGACTCCTGGAGCAGAAGATCTGCGTTTGTCAATCAGGAGGGAGTTGTTTTCGATGACGGATCAAACGGTGCGGGATCTCACGCTTATGTGACGTATGCACCCGATCAGTCATTCATCTATAAAACAGTATCCAATCTGGATGAGGAGTATTTCGGCTTCGGTTTTTATGATGAAGAGGGAGATCCTTCCGCTACGGTTAATGCGATTATGAATGAAGCCGGGGAGGGGAATGAAAAGGCGGCTGATGTAATCTACTACCGGGAGATCATTGACGGCAAACGGTACTATTATTTCCTGAAGGGGTCGGAGAAACTTACACAGGATACGGTGGATTACATAGATAAGATCGCACAATCCCACAATTTTACCTTTGACGGAAAAACTGCAGCAGATGAAGCGAGAACTGCATATGAAAAGCAGCTTGGTGTTGAGGAGGCATGCCAAAGCCATACGGAGCCGCAGTGGAAGAGCTTATGATACAGAGCTGACACCATCAGAGTTGTGCCTCGATCTTAATCGGCTTTCATATTTTAAAGACTATTTATTCAGAATCATCGGGTAAATAGTCTTTTTTTGCATAAAAATGCAGGGCGGATTATTGGACTCGAATTATCGCATCATAGAATCATAAGAAAACGACAGACGGGGAGATACGTTTGAAAGGTAACGCTCAAATCCTCATAAGCAGTAAAAGGAGGTTCAGGCATGGCAGCATTAACGTTAAAGGATTTTTACAAAGTTATCGTAATGAAGGTGGATGTTTTTGAAAGCGAGATCGTAGACGAGCGTCATTTCAGTTCGTCGACGGAAGCAGCTCATTTTTGCGATGATGTATTAAATAATTCCGACAATATGACCTTTATGGTGAAAATGTGAGGGCGGGAGACCTTTATCTGTTTCCTGAACATAGATTTCAGCGCAGAGTCCAATAAGAATTTTCCTGACCTTTTTGGGGCAGCTGTACCGAGATAACGCAGTCAGAGCTTGCCCTCTGACTGCGTTGACCACTTCATAAGTGGGGCTTGACCTTATTGCGAGCAGGAATCCGGTAATGTTTACAGCTGAGGCTTCTTTTCACGGTTTTTCACAGCATTCCCGAACTGCTTTTTGTGGAATTCGATCTGTGCTTTGGCTGCTTCTTTTTCAGATTCTGTCACATTACTCTTAAATCTATTTTCATAATTCAAAGCCGTATCGCTATACCCGTTCATAAGATAGTGTGCCATGGCGAAAGCTTCCTCGTGTATATCCAGTCTGTCATAAAGCCACTTTGCAGCTTCGGGATGCTCACTCTGAAATTCAGTAAAAGCCTTTTTTACGGCAGGAATATTCGATTGACTGACATTGGTATAAAACAGGCTCCGGGGAGTTGCTACGATCTTCTCAGGGTTCTTTAAGGCATAATCCGGTGTTAACATATCCTCCGAAACCTCCGGAGTATCATTAAACAGATCAACGAGATAATTCTTAACCTCAGTTGTAAGCACCTCATCATTCTTCGAAATCAGGGCGTTGATAATACGCTGATTTCTGTTCCATTCCTCAAAATCCTTCTTCGAAGCGAATTCACCGCTGGGTGTAAATTTAATCCGGTGAAGCACCGGCATCAGGAACTCACGATCCATGTTACCCCCATCAAGACCACCTTGAACATCATTTTTGTATTTTCTAAGGATATCTTTATGATCCTTATCCGAAATGAGCAGTTTGTTCTGGTTCTGCCTTTCGTTATCCAGATAGATAAGTTCACCCCACTTTTCATCAAAGTCGGGATTCAGTTTTTTCTGTCTGGCAATAAAGACCGCTATCTTCTGATCCCGTTCCTCCTTAGTTTCCTCCTTCGGGGGAATAAAGGCTTCTGCCCGATTCTTTCTGAATTCCTCAACTGCCTGTCTGCCTGCTTCAAATGCTTTGGGCTTGGCATTCATTCCTTCTTCCTTATGAGCATCAAAATAAGCGGTCCTGTAGATCAGGGAGATGTGGCTCTCCATAAATATTTCAATTGACTTGGTCTCTTGCAGGATCGCTCCCATATTTGCGTTGATCTCATCTTCCAGACTGATGAGCTGCTCTGTGGTCAGATCCGGGTTTGTATCCATAACTTTCTTAAGCTTCTCGTTTCTTAAGGAAATATTCTTTCTGATATTAATATGGTCATAAACATCCTCAGTGGTCCATACTGCAGGATCAGCACCACTGTCAATTATGGCTTTCTTCCAGAAATCCGTCAGCTGCTGTGCAGTTTTCACAGACTGGCAATCCTCAGGCAGCACCACATCCTTTATGAGTTCATCATTCACGGCAGTTCCTGATTTTTTAAGCTCTTCTGACAGATCTGTTTTCTGCGAGAGATATTTACGGTAATCATATGAATTATTATTAAACCTGGCAATGTTTTCAACAACAATCTGCATAACAGGATTATTCAAAATAAGGGTATCATCGGGCATTCCCTCCACCGGATTCTTTGTATAATAGGTAACCCCATTTTTGACTGCCATTCCTTTTTTGTATTCAACGAGTTTTAAGGTACTTTGCTTTCCTTCTAAAACTGCAGTTAATTGGTCTATCAGGGGCCCATACTTCTTCTCATCAGCCAGCATCTCCTGAACTTTCTCATCTTCCTGCAGCATCGATGCCCCTGAAACTCCGAAGGAATTACTTATAAGAGAAAAGGCATACTGAAACGTAAGAATGTAATTGGAGATAAAATCCATCCTGTCTCTGACAGTCTTAGGAAGGCTTTTCAGATAAGCCGCATTCACATTGTCGGATATAAAAAGATTTTCAAAAAGAGTAAAGTCCTCTCCAATAGCAGCGAGCTCATGCATATGCCGGATATAATAGCTGGGCTTTAACATCTCGGGAGTGAGTTTTAA
>CACZNS010000188.1 GCA_902782575.1 uncultured Lachnospiraceae bacterium | reverse complement strand
GGCATCGGAATTGCTCTTTTTCTTGCTTTCCGATGCCTGCGACCACCTCACAAGGACAAATCAGGCATCGGAATTGCTCTTTTTCTTGCTTTCCGATGCCTGCGCCCGCCTTATAATAACATAAAAGGCATCGGGATCGCGCCTTCTTCCGCTTCCCGATGCCTGCACACGCCCTGCAACAACATAACAAACACAGCAGGGACGGTCGGATGCCAGTCAAGCACAGAACCGTCCCCTGATTTACTTTAATGCACCAGATATGAGTATTTCCCCAGATCCAGAAAGGATGCGACCTGTCCGATCTTTTCATATTCCGAGACGACGCTCTTTGCCATGTCCTCCATGGTAACCGGTGAATTCCTTGCCGCGGCAAGGAACATGGCGTTCAAAACGATATTCTTCAGATAGCCTCCCGAAAGCTCCACCTTCTCCGCCAGGAACCGGAAATCGATATCCTCCCTGGGAACACCCGGCGCAAAGCAGTTCTGCAGGATCTCGCATCTGGTGTCCACATCCGGGATCTCGAAATAAACCACATATTTCATACGCCGCATAAAGGCCGTATCGATATTGTTCTTCATATTGGATGTCAGGATAACGATACCGTTATATTCCTCGATCCGCTGGAGAATAAAGGATACCTCGGTATTGGCGTATTTATCCTTCGCCTCATTCACCTCGGTACGTTTGCCGAATATGGCATCCGCTTCGTCAAAAAACAGGATGACATTTGTGTTCTCGGCATAGGTGAAGATCTCCTCCAGCCGCTTTTCCGTTTCTCCGATATATTTGTCCACGATCTGGGACAGATCGATGCGGTACAGAGGGATCCGCAGCGCGGTGGACAGCACATTTGCCGCCATGGTCTTGCCGGTGCCGGGCGGCCCCACAAAAAGCGCGGTAAAATTCCTGCCGTAGGGGACTTTTTCCCTCATGCCCCAGACATCATAGACGATATGGGAATTTCTCACCCCGTCTATCAGCTCCAGGATCGGCTTCTTCTGCCTGTCTCCAAGCTTCAGATCGTCTATGGTAACGGACACATCCACATGCTTCAGGCTCCCCTTTTTCGGTGCGGGGTAGCAGTCCATACAGGCATTTATCACATAGGCGGCCTTTTTTTCTTCGCTCCAGCTGTTGTCCCATAAAGAGGACAGGGATAAAAGAACCCTGTTGATATCCCCGTAGGGAAGCTCGCAAAGTCCCCCAAAGCCCTCGGCATCCAGCTCCATGCCGTACCGTTCGGAGATCCCCTTCCACGCCGCGATCCGCGAAGCGTTGTCGGGAGAGGGAACCTCGATCCGCCGGATGGGAAAATCACTTCCGGGGATGAGCTCCGTCCTGGGATCCGTACAGATCACCACCGGCTCGCTGTGATTCTTAAAATGACTGACAGCCCTGAAGAAAAACCCCTCCGTTTCCGGCTTTTCCTGCTTTGTGACTCTGTCAAATATCACCGCGCAGCCGTAAAAATAGGCCTCTCTTCTGAGCAGCCATAAGGAATGGCCCGATTTCTTTTTGTCACTTGCGGTAAGCCTGTCCCAGAAGATCACCAGGGTAGGCCTGTCCGTATCCTCCGCCGCCATGGCCACCGCGCTTTTTCTGCCGATGCCTTCCTTGCCCGCCAGCTGCAGGGCATAGAAATCAGGGCAGTTTTTCGCCGCCATATACTCTTCCCGGACGAAGGCTGCCGTATTCTCAAAGCCGTAATACCGCTCCCTTTCCGCGGGATTCAGGAACCAGAGCCTGGCCATCCCCGAAAGCTCGCCGGGAAGCTCATCATCCCCGGTTAGATAGGCGATTAGTCTGCCGTCCGCCGCCAGCTCCCTGTAGAGGATATTCTGCCGGCTGTCCGCCACAGCCACATACCGGCACAGAACCTCATATCCCTCCCGAAGTGCCGGATATGACCATCGCTCAAGCTCTCCGCATACCTCCAGGGCGAGCATCAGATCCGGGCCCTGCCCTCTGAGCTCCTTTAAGGCCTTCTTTACCTGCGGATATAAAAAAGCAGCACAGGAAAGATGCAATGCGAAGATCAGTGCTTCATCGGACAGCACGCCTTCTATCACCTTGATCCTGGCTTCTTCTACATCGGTATCCTCCACGGCCAGCAGGCCGGTCTCCCCGCGGCCGTCAAATACCCCCGCTCTGTATCGGTCCGCCCCGGCTCCCAAAAAGGAAAAAAGCCGGAGAGAGGCTTTGTAAGCCTTCTGCTCTATTATCTGCATATCGCGATGATCCTGTCATAATCCTCGTAAACCATGGACAGGATAAAGTTCAGGGCCGGCCCTACCTCACTCTTCAGCTGGGAGAGATCCGAGCTGTTCAGCACGGTGATATAGCGGTGGTAGACCTGCTTCTCCTCGCTGAAGATCCCGTATGCTCCAAGGAGACAGTCCATATTCAGCTCATTCAGCCCCGCAAGGACCGTCTTCTCCTTTTTCTCAGGCACCTTCGGCAGAAAGGTGGTATAGATCTGAAAGAGGACCATATCCCCGATATCCTCTTTGCCTTCTTCATCAATGGGTACAAAGCAAAGCTCCATCAGGGCATTCCCCTTTTCAGCTTCTCCCAGCCCCTGTATGGCTGCCTGCAGGATATAGAGGCCCTCGTCCTCCTTAAAGCGGTTCTCATAGGCCGCTTCATCGAACTGTCTCTTAAACTCCTCCAACAGCTGTTTTTGTATATCAGTGATCATGTTCATCCTCCATGCAGAAACGCTTCATGCTGAAGCATCCGAAAAGAAATCGCGGAAGGGCTTTCACGCCTGCTTAACCGGCCGCCCCTAAGGAAGTGTCACGAATCAACCGCACAAGAGGTGCGGATTATTTCGCAGCCGCCCCTGACCGCAATGCCGCACCGCACTCTCAGGCGGTCATGCGAAGACGTCTGTCGGCAAATCTGCGTCTGATCGTCGAGCCGGCACCCTGAAGAGCGTCAAACTTCTTTTCGCTGGTGCCTCCGGCCTCCGCCACCATACGCTCGGTCTCTTTGTCCATAGGTCCCTGTTTGGTACGCTCATGCATCAGATGGGACAGCTCCCATTTGTCGGCCGTCACGGCATCCTCGCTGGTGGCTACTCCCAGGGCATCGCGCACGGCACGCCGCATCTCCGGCGCATGCATCTTGTATTTTGCCTTCAGCGCGTAGTAGCCTTCCCTGCCGCCGAGCATATCCTTGATACCTGCCTTTACCCCGGAGCGCTTCTTGGAGGCTGTAGCAAGCATCTTGACACCTGTGGTGGCAAAATTGGCAAACTTCGCTCCCGCAGTGACCATGCCCATGCCCGCCAGCATTGACGCACCCTCGGCAGCCTTGAAGATGTTCAGGGCGACATCAAAGCCCGCCTCCATCTGCCTTAACCCTGCTTCATCCTTCGCATATCTGGACATCCGCTTTACGAGTTCATCCCTTGAGGTCGCCTGAATGGCATTCATCAGGTCTTTCCTTTTCTTGTATTTATCAACCCTGGAGGCCTCCGAACCGATCTTGCCCAAGCTGCTTAACGCCACACCGGCATGCTCACCGAAGGGCAGAAGCGATGTCCCCAGATCCAGTGCCATATTGGCCAGATCAGACTCCCATCCAAGTGGCTGCAGTTCGTCCGTCCACTCCCCGCGGTCCACCTGCTCTTCGGATCCGTTCTTTAATTTCACGGTCGAGGAATCCATCCCTTCCATCTCGAACAGGGCCACTTCGATCTCTTCTCTTCTTTCGATGTTATTCCTGACCGATGCAAGCTTTCCCTTGAGCTCCTCGGTCAGAGCCAGATATCTGGTGCGGTAATCCTGCTCGGGAACCTCTTCTCCTTTTCGTTTTTTGGCGTTCTCCTCCTCGGTGATCCTGCTCATGCGGTCCTCAAAGCTGTAATCGTCGAAATCATCCTTCGTCTGCTCGATCACGGCGGACACCTTACCCACCACCTTATCAAGCACCCCGCCGATCTTCGCCTTGGCTGTAATAAAGACTTCCTTTAACTGCTTGACGGTCTTTACCGCAAACCCGGCAACCTTGCTCTCTTTGATCTTTCTTCCGAGCCAGAATACACCGGTCTTGATGCCGTTCCACATCTTTCTGAAAAAGCCCGGCTTCTTGCCGGCCTCCTCCAGCCTCTTCTTCTCCTTGAGCTCAGCCTTGATCTTTGCCTCCAGCTCTTCTTTTTCTTTCTTTAAGCGCTCCTTTTCTTCTTTTGCGTGCCGCTTTTCATCCTGATCCTGAAGCCACTTCGCCAGCTTCTTTTCCTTCGCTTCCTTCTTTTTCCGTTCTCTCTCGGGACGGGTCTTCTCCCTCTGCTCGATGACTTTGTCGATCAGAGAGACCATCGGTGCCAGAGGAGTTCTCTTCAATACATTTTTTGCAAGCTTTGCCCCGCTCTGAAACGCTTTGGGCAGCGTCTTTTTAAAGAAATTACCGATGCCCTTCTTGGCTCTCTTAAATCCGATGACAGTCGCAAAAAGGAACCGCTTCGGCTTGCTGATGGCCCTCTTCGCTCCGGTCTTCATATTTGCATCAAGGACGGTATTCGCCGTGCTCTCGGGCTCTGACTGGTCTTTCCCCGAGAGATCCTGGAGATCATCCTGATTCTGCTGTATGATATCCTCCGCGCTTTCGCCGGAAATGCGGGAGGCTCCGGTCTTCGTCCCGAAAATATCAGCGGGCTTCACGGCAGCCTCTTCTGCCGCCTCCCCGTCCTCTTTCTCCACCTTGATACCGGAGGTGTCATCCGTATTGCCGCTCTCCAGTTCCTCGTTGATATCCACGGAAACATCACCCTCTTCGGAAACAAGCTTTCGGCCGTTCACCTTTATTTCAGGCTGCTGATCCATCTTTTCCTCGGCCTTTTCTTCCTCCTGCTCCTCCTTTTTTTCCTGCTCCTCTTCCTTGTCGGCGTCCTCCTCCTTCTGAGCTTCGCCTTCTTTTTCGGAGCCGGTCTCATTCTCCGGAGCTTCGCCTTCTTCCTCTATAACGTTGTCAAGCTCCGATGAAAACTGTTCGCTTTCTATGCTTTGGCCTTCATCGATAAGTTGCTTGCCGTCGGTCTCTAAATCCGCCATAAACGTACCTCCCGGAAATCAAGGTTTTATCTTCTGCATCTGCCGATCCCGTATCCCCGCCCCGAAGCCTCCCGGAGCAGAGGAAAACCGGCTGGTCTGCCGGACCGCTGCCCGGTATACCGGATCATAAATTTCGATATATCGTTATTATACTAAAAATCCCATACAAAATCTACGATTATTTGCATGCCGCACCGGAAACACGGGCTGTCCTCAAAGCTGCATGTTCTCATAAAATCCACGACTATTTGCATGCCGCACCGGAAACACGGGCTGTCCTCAAAGCTGC
>CACZNS010000187.1 GCA_902782575.1 uncultured Lachnospiraceae bacterium | reverse complement strand
CCGGCCCTGATCTCCGTTTTCGGGACCTGCGCCTTCCGGCTGCTCTGGGTCTTTACGGTGGTGGAAAGGCATCATACCTTCGGCACGCTGATGTATGTCTATCCCGTATCCTGGATCATCACCGGAACGATCATGCTGACGGTGTATTTCACGGTAAGAAGGAGGATCTTTGCGCAGCTTGGGGAAAAAAGAGACGGCTGAGAAAAAGGGGATATTGTACGGAGTGGGCACGGGCCCCGGGGATCCGGAGCTTATGACCTTAAAGGCGGTACGGATCCTGAAGGAATGCGACATGCTTCTGCTGCCCGCCGGGAAAAAGGAGGACTGCAGGGCTTACCGGATCGCGGCTGCGGCCGTACCGGAGATAAAGGATAAGCCCTTCATAGGCTTTGAGATCCCGATGACGAGGGATGAGGAGATCAGGAATAAGGCCTTCCGCAGGATCCACGGAGAGATCTCCGGATATCTGATGGAGCGGAAGACTTTGGCCTTCCTGACCATCGGAGACCCCGCGGTCTATTCCACTTTCTGCTATCTGGCGGATGAGGCGAAGAGAGCCGGGGATGAGGTGCGGATGATCAGCGGGATCACATCCTTTTCCGCCTGCTCCGCAAGGGCGGTACAGCCCCTTGCAGAGGGCCCGCAGGAGATCCACATCATCCCCTCGGAATCGGATTACGATGAGGCGCTGAAGCTTCCCGGCACAAAGGTCTTTATGAAGGCCGGAGGGCGCCTTAAGGAGCTTAAGGAAAAGCTTACGGCCCTTCCCGAAGGGTCTGTGCGTATCTCAGCCGTGGAAAACTGCGGGATGGAAAATGAAAGGGTCTATGAGGCGGTGAAGGAGCTTCCGGAGGAAAAGACCTATATGATCGTCGTATCCGTGGCGGAGAACAGATAAATGAGACCGGCAAGGTTTTTATAAAGGAGGTTGCAGTTATGGATGATATGACCCTGTCCAGGATGAAGGATGAATTCAAGACCAATTTCAACGCGAGACAGGATGCGCAGAAGTCCTTTAAGAACGTGGATGATTTTGAAAAATTCGCTGAAAAGAGCAGGGATCAGATGCAGGAAAACCTCAGGGCGCAGGAACGCTTTGTGGAGGAGAGGATCTTTGACGGCGAGCTTGAGCAGCAGGCGCGGAAAGAGGAGTTTGACTTTACGCATAATTATGTTTATCGGGATGCCGAGGAGACGGTCGCGGCCCTGAATCAGGCTCTTGCACAAAAGATCGGTCAGTTTGGTGAAGCCGATATCAGTGAGCACGGCTCCGTAAAGAAGGAGGCTCCCCTCGGCGCCGGGATCAACAAGCCCCCGAAGGCAGCCGGCTGGAAGCAGAGAACAAGCGAGAAATCCAAGCTGTCAATGTACAGGAAATTCAATCCCAGGGCGGATATCAGTACCGTAAGGGAGCTTAAGGTTCTCGATAAATATAATGAGCTCAGGGAGGATTTCCTGGAGACGGATGAGAAGGGGGGATATAAAAACGAGCTCTTCCGGGAAGCAGAAAAGAGCTTAAGGTGGATGAACAAGCCCGATGAATACGCCCGGAAATCCAAGGACGGCCCTGAGAATGATGCGGAGGAGCAGTCCGGGGAGAGCCGGGAAAAGGGGAAATATCTTTTGAAGTACGGACTCATGCCCTTTTTAAAGATCTATAAAAAAGGGTGGTTCGGCAGAAAATATACCATAGACGGAAAGCGCATCGAAGAAAAGCCCGGGCAGATGACCTATGATGAATACAATGCCGAGTTTATCCGGGTCATGTCCCTGGATACACGGTTTGACAGGAAGGATACGAACCGGGAGGATCCGGTGATCCTGGAAAACCGGAAGGTGAAAGGGGCCTTCATCATGAACCTGGCGAAGGAGCTGATGGACTACCGGGTCAGTGAAACCATGCTTACGGACGAGTACCTGGCGGAGCATGTGGGAGAAATGCAGCAATATGTGGACAAGCTCAATGCCTTCCGCGTGATCATCCAGGAAAACCGGTGGGTTTTCAACACCGGAGGAGAAAAGCTGAAGGCCGTCGATGATGAATATCTGGCCTCGCTGGTGGAGACGCGGATCTTTCAGGTTTCGGACCGGCTGAACATTTTCATGGATGAGCACTATGCGGCCCACGGAATGTACCGGACGGGGAAGTTTACCTTCAAGAAGCTGGGCATGATGACGGGGAAGGCTCCCGTGCTTTACACATTGGATCAGGCGGCCCGTGAAAAGAAACGGATCCTGGGCGGTACCGGCGGGAAGAAGCTGAGCGATACGCAGGCAGCCATGAAGGAGCTGAATGACTTTGAAACGGAGCTGAAAAACAATACCGAATACCGTCAGGAGCAGGTCTTAAACAGCGTAAAGCCCATCGTACTGGCAGGACCGGGAGATGAGCTTGAGAAGGAAGAGGTGAGGGAGGAATACGTAAAGAAAACCGGGGAGCTGAATGAAAATCTGGGGCAGAGCATCCATAAGGCGTCAGAAGGATTGAAGAACGCCTATGATGAGGCTGCGCAGTTTGCGGACAAGCTGCTGGATGAGATCATTGCGGACTCATTGAAGGGATTCAGGGACCGGATCGTGGAGGAGACCGGTATGGGCGTTCTGCCCATTAAGAAGTTTATCGAGGGAAGATCCGAGATGAGCCTCCTGTTCGGGCCGGAGATCGAGCAGCTTTATACCAAGCTGTATACCTCCAAACGCCTTTCCGCCGAGCTCCGCGCCAGAAAGGACGCCATAAACAAGGAGCTTGAAAAGGACAGCCAGAGAGAGGAGTCCATATTCAGCTATAAAACAAAGAATGTCTACGGCGCCGTGCTGAATGATTATTTTTCGGAGGATATCAAAAAGCATGCCATGGGTGCGGGCAGGGTCATCGACGAGAAGCTTAAGGTCCTGGATGAGAATAACAGCATCATAGAGAAAACCATAAGATTTTTCCTGGAGGAGCCGAACAAGACATCATTTACGGGAGATGACCTGAAGCAGATCCACGGCTACCTGAAAAAAGAAGGTCTGGAGCGCATGTTCCATATCACAAGGATCGACACCTACAAGGAGGTCATGGATGAGGCGATCCTTGAGAAGGATCTGTCCATGCGTGAGAAGGACAGCGGGGAAGCCCGGTTTGATGATATTAAAAAGGTCGGCGAAATGACATCGAAGGACCGGGCGCTGCAGATCTACAATGTGAGAAGAAGGGATAAGGCACGGGTCAATCTCGGGCAGTGGCTTGGGAAGGCGGAGGAGGAATATACCAAGGAAGAGAAGGAGACCGCTTCGGCGCTGCTCTTTACCCCCTCCTATGATGCGACGAAGGTGGATCATAAGGGAGAGATCCCCGTTAATGATGAGAAATCCGTGAAAAAGGTCTATGACCAGCATCAGATCGAGCTTACCGCAAAGAAGATCAAAGACAGCAGGAGCCAATACAACTCCTTAAGCAGCCTCAAGATCATGACAGAGCGTTACAGGATCCAATATCCGCTGGTGAAGGATTCGGAGATCAAACCAAAGGCAGTGATCAAATATATGGCAAAGGTCAGGGCAAGGATTGATTTTCTGGCGGCGCACAGCGAGGTGAACGAGGCATTGCTTAAGATCCGGCAGAATCCTTCATATCCTTACTTTGATATGAGCCGCATCTCGGGGCTTCCCAGGGATGAGCTGAAGGATCTGATCGGAAAGCTGAAGACAAAGGAGGAGGAGCTTGCCGCAAAGCTGGATGCCCTCGGAGGCGATGAGGCGGATACCCTGGAGACCTGGAAGCTTAAGGATAAGCTCGCCGGGACGAAGGATATGCGCTCCATGACGGAGGAGTTCCTGAAGATCCGGCAGTTTGAAACGAAGTATCCCCGCTGCTCCGAAGAGGCGATCGACAACAAGGCAAGGGAATATGAGCTGGAGCTCCGAACAGCCTATGCCAGGGAGAATTTCCGGAATGCGGATGAAAGATATGTGCAGCTGGAGGATATCTTTGAAGAAAACCGCGAGAGTCTCCGCTCGGCGGCCTACTGGACCGGACAGTTAAACCGGAGGATAAAGGAGGGAGAGAAAAACGGAGAGAAGGTCCGGGATTCCGAGCTGGAGGAGACGCTCAAGGTCAGATGTGCGGAGCTTCTGGATATCCCGGTGGAGGACAGCGTGGAAAGGCTGAAGCGTCTGTCGGATGAAAATGTCCGTATTTCCCCCGATGATGTGGTGACTCTCGGAAAACGCTGGGGCGTGATCCGCTCCCTTTCGGGGCTGTTCAACAGGATAAACGATCCCGATGCGGACAGTACGGTAAGCGAAGCCGATAAGAGACTGATGAAGATCATAAATCAGTCAAAGCACAGGCCTCTCCGGGACGCGGTCCTGAAAAAGCTTCCCCTGCTCAAGTCTCTGGGAAACGCCATCGAGAACTATCTGGCGGCATACAATTTCAAGCCCAGCGGCAGCCAGTCGAATGACGATTGGGGAGTGGAAAGCCGGCTGACAGACGAGCAGATACAGGATGCGGTATCCAGATACAAAGAGAGCTCCAAAGAGCAGCTGAAGGAATTTGAGGAGCAGTCCAGAGAGTATGAGCCCGATGTGGTGGAGGGCAGGATCAGGAAGGCAAAGGAGCAGGTCTTTGAGGAGCTGCTGAAAAAGGGCGAAAAGCTGTCGATCCTGGAGCTCGATAAATGGAAGAAAAAGATCGAGGGCATCGTAAAGATAAACGGTCTGCTGGAGGGACTGATCGGGGAACGGTACTGGCGGACGATTGCGGCAATGCAGATCCTGGATGACTGGCCCTACGCATTTGAGCAGTTCTATGCCCTGCGCATCAGGAACGACACCTACAGGGCGTTTTCGGTGCAGATCAGGGCGCTTCTGGGAAAGGAAGGAGCAGGCCTGCTGAATGAGGAGCAGATCCAAAAGAGCGTGGAGCTTTCACAGTATGTGAGTGAGCAGGAAAGCCGGACCTATTTCGTGCTGAATGAAAACGATACAAAGGAGCTGAACCGTGCGCTGGAGGCAAATCATTATGACAAAAAAGCCTTCATGTATCTTTTCAAGCAGGTGGAGGTGAATGCCAGCGGGATGCCTCTCGGTTCGACAGAGGTGGATAAGAGGTACGAGAATGCCCGCATGGCAAAGACGGCCAGGAGCTATTTTGCCCTGAAGCCGGAGGAGAAAAAGCAGAGTGCGGAGGAGAACGGGATCATCCGGGAATTTGCCGCGGATCTGCAGGAGAGGATCATAAAGCCTCTTATAAAGGACAGGCATCTCGTGGATATGAACGAGTCCATGCTGACGGAGAAATATATCGGAGAACATTTCAGGGAGCTTTATGAGCTGGGTCAGAAGATCGCCTGTCTTGATACCATCTATCGGAATAACAGGGAGTATTTCACCGATACCGGACTTCTGTCGGGAATGGAGGACTACGACAGGATAAAGAAGCTCCTCGATGACAATTTCGGCTCCGGAAAGAACCGGATCATGTACCGGTTCAAGCAGCTGATCGATGCCTACGCGGGAAGGAATTTTGTGGACGGCTCCGGCTCCTTTGACATAGGGCTTTCGGCAGAGGATCTTTTCTTCCATGAGGATAAAAAGACGGACAAGGCCGATATGGAGAAACGGAATGAAAAGGTACGGGAAGCCGTAAAGAAACGGGATGAGGAGTTTGAAAGAAGGCGGAGTGATGTGGATTCGGAGCTAAGCCGCAATATCATCGCAAAGCATACTGCCGAATCGGCAAGGGCATTTGATATTATATACAATGTCAATATTTCCTCTACCGGTGATAAGCTGTTTTCCGTAGAAGGCCATGTCAGCGACTTCGCGCTGCTGGTGCAGGATAAAAGCTTCCTGAAGATCGTCGGGGATTACGAGAAGGCAGCAAAGCGATATGATGATTCGGTGCAGAGGGCGGGCGATCTTTTCGGAGAGATCAGCGAGCTGAATAAGAAGGGAGAACCGGTAAGCCCCGAGCTGAACAGGAAATATGAGACCGCCTGTAAGGAGCGGGATTCGACCGGAGCCTACAGGCTGGAATTAAAGGGTGAGCTGGAGGCCTACAAGAACCGGGCCGATGATTTTTATTCCGTCTATCAGAAATGCCATGATAAAAACGGCAAGCTGGTCCTGGAAACAAAAGGGAAAGACGGACAGACGATCAGCAGGATCGATGAATACATCTGGTTCCAGGCGACGGTGGCCACCGACATGTCCGACATCTTTAACGGCTTTGCCGAGATGTACAGGGAGCACGGCAATGAGATCCTGAATGAGGAATTTATCGCCGATCAGATGAAAAAGGATAACTGGGGGGAGATCTATACCGGCTACAAGAGATTCAATCTTTACAGCGCCATGCTGCAAAAGGAGGCGGCCACCGGAGAAAAGGATAAAAAGGGACGGCCCGTGGTCTTTTCCAAAAACAGTCCGTCCATCAGATATCTGGACACGAAGACAAAGGAGCTTGAAAAAAGCCTTAAGGATGCGCAGAAATCCTCTGAGGCCACGGACAGGGAATTCATGAAGTGCAGAGAAAAATACGTCGGTCTGCAGATTGAGTTTGAAACCGCCCAGGCGGACAAAAAGGCCGGACTGGAGCCGAAGCTTAATGAGGCAAAGGGAGAGCTTCAGGTGCTGTCCGAAAAAAGCGGACTTGCGTCGGAACGAGTCAGAACCCTGGAAAAGCAGGTGGAGGATTACCGGGCGGCATCCGGAAATCTGGGGGATCTGTCCTCCAGGGATGAAAAAACGGTAGATGCATTCCGGGATTATGTGGCACAGGTGGAGCGTGTTCTCATAAGATACGGAGTCCGGGATGACGGAGAGCTGATGGCAAGGGAACTGGATCAGGAGAATATGGATATGGCCGCTGAAAATGCCTATAAGGCCTATGAAGCCGTAGCGCAGGGGCAGGCACAGAAGAGTGAACAGTGAGGTGAGATCGATGATAAATAAAAAAACCAGGCTTACGCCGCGGGCGTTGAACAGGGACAATATCCGGGATTTTTCCTTTCTGGTCCCGGAGGATGTGGTGGCTGACATTCTTTCCGATGACGGGACCACCGGCTTTGCCGCGCTCTCAAGCGTCAAGAATACCCCGCTGAAATATGCGGGGGCGCTTTGCGGATGCTTTATCACCAGGACGGAGTATGCCATCACCTCGATCTATGTTTCCGAGGAATCCAGGAGACAGGGGGTGGGGACCTTTCTTCTGGACACGCTCACGGATCTCCTTGACGGCACGGACGCAGAGATCAGCATCCGTGTGGTCAGGGATCATAAGGAAGCAGCCGGGCTCATCAGCTTTCTGGAAAAGAACGGCTTTGAAGAATTCTTTTCGGAAAGCGAGAGAATCTATGTCATCGACCTTGTGAATGCTTCCAGGGTCAGGTTCCCGGAGCCCCTTAAGGAGCTTTCCATCGAGCCCTTTAGCAGGGTCCCGAAGTCCGTATTGAGGAGCTTTGATCCGGACCTGGAGGAGGGCTTTGTGCCGATGCCGGGAGACGGCTTTGAGGGAAAGAAGATTGACAGGGAGCTTTCCATGGCGGTCGTATCGGACGGGAAGCTTGAGGGCTTCTGCGTGGTGGAGGACTATCTTGAGAAATCCCCGATCCTGAGCGCGTTCTGGATGAAGGAGCAGGCACCGGCGTCCCATTCCATGTCGCTCATTTCCGCGGTCAGGGACGCTACGGTCAATAAATACGATACGGATGCGCAGCTTTTCATCCCGGCGGTAAATGACAGGATGGCGGAAATGCTCGAGAGTATCTTCCCTCAGAAAATGCTGAAGGAGGGAATGATGCGGTTTAAGAAATATCCGGACACATCCCATTCCGGAGAGCGGCTCCGTCCGTGATTGGAAAATCCGTGGAAATGTGGTAGAATCATATGATGATCAGGTCATCAAAGCCGTACCTCGAGTATATCGGATCGTTCCGTGCTTTTTGACAGAAACAGGAATCTATTTATAGTAAACGGATAAATTCGTTCACTGTAGTTTTATTTTAAGGAGGAACCCGCATGATCGACAACATTGACGCACAGATACAGGAGGACGTGCAGAACGCGCTGGATGCCGGCAGGATGATCGGCTCGATGGAATCCAGACGGGTGCTGACACAGCCGGAGATCGATAAGATCGTGGATGCCTATCAGGAGCTGGTGGAATCAAAGGAGAATCTCCAGGAGCTGCTGAACATTGCAAACGAGCTGAATGCTTCGGATAATACCAAAACGGCGTTTACACAGAAATGCGCCGATTATATTCCGGTGGTGCTGCGCACGCTGGAAGCACTTCAGTGATCAATTAAGGATAAGGTGATCGGGGTATCAAAGAAAACCGGCACAGGAAAAGGGCCCGTAAAGCGGGTGGATTTTCTGCGCCTTTTCAGGCCCGAAAAGCCGCCTGTGGGCCGCGTTTTACACATTGTCCGCTGCCTGTCGGACGGGATTGAAAACAACCGTCTGCCGTATCATGAAGCAGAAATGCCGCTCATGATGCGGCGGCGGTCTTTTTTTACGAAACCCTGTCCGGCGCGGCCGCCGGCATGCGAAACCCTGTCCGGGCGCGGCCGCCGGCATGCGAAACCCTGTCCGGCGCGGCCGCCGGCAGGAGCCACGCAAGGATACATTGACGCTGCCATGTCTGCGGATCATATCGTATCAACATCACGGGAGTCATTCCTGCGGGCAGAGATCCGGGCCGGAGAAGCGCCGGGTTTTCGGATAAAGAATCGTTACAGAGGAGGAAGCATAAAAGATGGAAGGAATGATCAGGATCGACAATCACGGAAAGGGCTTCGGCGAGGTGATGAACCTTATCGAGCATCTGTCCGCCCTGAGAGGGCTGGAGGAGAAGCAGAAAGCCAGGATCCGCCTGCTCACGGAAGAGACCATGGAGATGGTGAAAAACATCAGCAACGGATTTGAAGCGGAGGTCTCCGCCAGCATCGAAAACGGCCAGTTCGAGCTGAGGCTCAGCTCCAGGGCGCAGATGGATTCCCTGAAGCGGGAGAGGCTTCAGGAGATCGTCGAGCAGAAGGAGGGATCGGGAGAGATCTCCGGAAAGATCCGCGCGATCCTTGAAAGCCGCTATTATGAGGATTCCGAAAAGAACGCGGAATATCTGGAGCAGATGGGACTTACGAGAGTGGAGGCGGGAGAGCTGGAGGAGGATGAAGAGACTCCGAAGGAAGAGGAATACGTCTGGTCCCTGCAAAACTACGGCTTCAGGACCTTTGACCGGAAGGAGGACGAGGAGGCGGCAGAGGAGGAGGCGGAAGCGGACTGGGCGGAGATCGGGCGCTCCATCATCGCGAACCTCTCGGACGATCTTAGGATCTATATCTTCCGGGACCGTCTGGAGCTCATCGTTACCAAGCGCCTGGAGGAAGAGGAGACACATGAGGCATGGAAGATCGATCCGGAGCTGGAAGCCTTAAAGAAGGTGCCGGTGGCCAAATCCAGGATCCAGGTCAAGATGATACAGATCCTCTACGGAGGACTGCTGAAAAGAGAAAAGAGCAGCGAGACGGTTTCCGTCAGGAGAGTGCAGCTGCCCTGCGAGTTCTCCCCGAAGAAAATGCTGGACTGCGTGATCTACGAGCCGGTGGGAAGGGAAACGGAGATCCTGCCCTCGGTGCTGCTGCTCCACGGAGGAGCCTTCGTGCTTCCTGCCCTTCCGTATCACTGCCGTCTGGCAAGGACGGTGGCCGAGCAGGCAGGGGTCAGGGTGTTCCTGCCGGACTACGATCTGGGGCCCGTGTTCAAGCCTCCGGTGCAGCACCTGGAAGCCTATGCGATATACAAATATCTGCTGGCGCAGAAGGATGCCTTTCTGATCGATACCAGGAGGGTCGCTCTCATGGGAGACAGCGCGGGAGGAACGCTCTGCGCGGCGCTCTGCCTGATGCTGAAGGATCGGGGAGAGCCGATGCCCGCCGGGCAGCTCCTGTTCTATCCGAGCCTGGACGGAAGGCTTACCAGCAGATCCATGCAGCTCTACACGGACGTGCCGGTCATCAACGCAAAGGCGGTGAAGGCGTACCACAAGCTCCTCGGGGCAAAGCCGGGAGAGGGAGAGGATAAATATAAAAAATACAGATCTCCCGTGGAGGCGGAATCCTTAGCCGGGATGCCTCCCACCTATGTGGAGACGGCGGAGTTTGACTGCCTGCACGACGACGGGATCCTCTACGCCGACAGGCTTGTAAAGGAGCATGTGGATGTGGTTCTGAACGAGACAAAGGGAACGGTGCATGCTTATGATATGGCAAAGGACAGTGATGTATTGAAGAGGTCGATGGAAAAGCGGATCCGGTTTCTCAAGGAGCTTTGGGATAAGAACGGGATGGATCAATAAAAGGAAAGGGGAAAAAAATGAGCGGATTTATTATCAGTCAGATCACAAAAAACGGAATCGGAAGCATAAAGGGCATGCTTGCCCCGGAGGTGGCGGAGGCAATCGAAAAGGATCTGCCGGCGACGGCTCTGGCGGTGGTGGAGGATGACACGGCCATCGGAGCGCTGGGCGGAGCGGTAAACGGAGATACCTTTGAGGTGGTGTCCGTTTACGTGGAGCCGGGAAGCAGGAGAAAGGGCGCGGGCACGGCGCTCATGAAGGAGATCTTTTCCCTCGCGGAGGCCGAGAACCTTTCGGTGCGGGTGGAATACACGCCCATAAACAGCGAGGGGAAAACCCTGAAGCCCTTCTTTACGGCCATGGGCTTTATGCAGGAGGAGGTGATCTTCCCTGTATACTGCATCGACTCCCTGGAGAACTTCAAGCTGGATCCCAGATCCCTCTCCGGAAGCATGGCGGAGATCTTTTCCTTCCGGGAGGCACCGGAAAATCTGCTCTCCACCACGGAGCTTCTGAACGGGGAAGGACCGGAAGCCGGAAGTGCCATCACGGATGCGGTGGACCGGAGCTTAAGCTTCTGTGCGGTGGAAAAGGGAGAGATCACGGCCTGCCTCGTAACGGAGACGGTAAGCGATGACATCGTGGAGATTACTCCGGTCCGGGAGGAAAACGCGGACATCAGGGACGTGAAGCTGATGCTTTCCTACGCATTGGATGAGATCCGGAAGACATACTCACCCGAGACCAGCATCGTTATCCCGGTGTTTGAGACACAGACCCGCAGGATCGTGGAGGATTTCTTCGGAAGCTCCGCAGCAGTCACACTGGGCTTTGTAAGGAGCGATTTTACGGAGCTTTAAGGACGAGGGCCGTGAACCGGCACAGGTATAGTTAAAAGGATTCCAATCCAAGAAGGGAGTAACCCATGAGCGGTATACAGAAGGAACAGAAAACAAACAGCGGAAGCGTCATTCAGACGGAGTCCGTGAAGGAGGCTGCACCGGAGCTTATAAACACCGTCAGCGCCCCCGAGATCAAACGGACCAGGACAGGTACGGACTTAAGGAGAGAGGATCAGAAGGAGAAGGAAAGAGAAGGACAGGCCGGTGCCGAAAGCCTTAAAGAAGTGAAGGCCGGCAGTAAATACGGCACGCGGATCCTTAAGAACCTCTTCAACCCGGTCTATTTCGAGCGGATCCTTGAAAACTCCAATAAAAAGAACATGGCCTTAAAGGTCAGGGAGGGAGAGAGGCTTAAGAAGGATCAGTGGAAGAATGTGAAGGAGCAGAAGCAGGGGACCTTCCTTCAGCAGCTTCCCGCCGCCAGAAAGAGCGGCTTCTGGTTTTTCGGATACGCGGAGGACCGGAAGATCAGCAAGGCAAAGAGGACGTTTCGGAACGCGGATATCTGCACCGTGCGCGAGCAGCAGGCCCTGCAGGATTTCCTAAACTCCGAAGACTACCGGAGGGGAGCCGTGGCGCAGACAGCCCAGGATGAACCCTTTAATCCGGAGCTGAAATCTTATGTAAACTTCCTCATCGAGAATCCCTTCTGCATGGGAAGCCTGACGGACGCTTATCTTGCAGACCATATCGGGGAGGTTTACCAGTATGCCTGGAAGCTCTCAAACTATGAGAGCCTGAAGGCGGCTTATCCGAGGTTTTTTGATTCACTGCCGGAAACGCAGAAGATCACGCTGGAGGTCATGGCGGCCACGTCGAAGGAGCTCTTTCAGCTGGTGGAGGATCATCTCTACCTGCATGGGGTCGAGGTCGTGGACGGCGAGGAAGGAGGCAAGATTACCAGGCTCCGGGAGGAGCATGCGGATAAGCATGAGAGGCACGCAAGGCGGCGGGAGCTGAAGGACAAATATGAGCAGGACCTGAAGAGCTTCCTTAAGAAGGCCTTTTGGGAAAAGGAACAGAGGCTTTCGGAGCAGCTGGTGGAGAATCACTTCAAAAACGAATCCAGGGAGCTCTTAAAGAGCCTTGAGGAGCAGTTCGGGGCAGGTAAGGAGGTCACAGAGCTCTTCGGCCCCCAGAGCGAGACCGCCATCGAAGAGATCCGGACGACCCTTGATATCCGGGATGAGCTGACGCAGGAGCTGAAGGATACCCTGGAGAAGGGCCGGCTTTCCGCGGGGGCTGAGTTTGAGCAGAATATCAGGCTTTTGAACAATAAGATCAGGCTCTGCTCGAATCATATCGACAACTACAGGCAGTACCTGAATTTCTTGAGCGGCGATAAGGATACCGCTCCGAAGGCCCTGGTGGATTTCCTTAAGCGGGAAAAGCATAATGACCTTCTGGAGCCCGTGATATTCCGGGCGAATATGGAATACATGAATGAGGCCCTGGCCTTAAGCGACTGGGTGAAGCTGAAGAAGGAGCGGGAGAAGGCTCAGGGAGACGGAGCCAATGCCCAGGCACCCCTGCCTGCCTATCATGCGCCGGCGAAGCTTACCAGGGAGCAGTTTTTCGCAAAGCGCCGGGAGCTTCTGGAGAGCCGGAAGATGGCGGAAAATTACGAGAAGTATATGCGGGACTGGAATGATCTGGTGGAACCCAGGGACTCCATGACGGAGCGGCAGAAGGAAAACACCATCGAAGCGAGGGCGAAGAAATTCGCGAAGGAAAACCACCTTGAAAGGCAGTCGTCAAACAGGTTCCGCTACATCATCAGGGACACGGATCCGAAATATCTGAAGGACGACACCTATTTCTGGGTCCATGTGGCCTGTATGTACAAGCCTACGGATGAGACCCCGAAGGAGGTGAGCGAGGAGATCCGCGACAAAGGGATCAGGCCCTGGCTGGAGCAGGCCCTGAAGATGAAGCCGGAGGAGCTCAATAACGTCAGCCTGAAAAGAGACGAGGACCATACCTCAAAGGATTATATGAAAAGAAAGGTCTTGATCAATTATGGATACGACATGAACTCGGTCCTGCATGTCCTGAATACCTATGACATGGAGCTCACAGACGAGGATTTCCTCAAGATAAGGGCGTATGGCAAGGTAATGGAAGGGTACACCGCGGATATGCGCTACATGAAGGAAAAAGAGACCCTGCCCATGATCCGTTTGATGGGAAATGACCCGAAGGTCTTTGCAAACGCGGCGGAGCTGATCTATATCTTTTCGGCATCCGAGGAGGAGGAGCCGGAGGCAGCGAAGCTCCAGCAGAAATATTCCGAGGAGGCCACCGGCCTTACCGTAAGCGGAGAGATAATGTCCGGGGGAAGCGTGGCAGACGAAAGCACCCTGACCGGATATCTGGAAATACAGATGAGGAATTTCTCCGTGATCAAACAGGTCGAAGAGGAGTCCGGCGGTGCGGATGCCCAAACCCAATATGATAACTTCCTGAAGCTCCTGACGAGCGAATATAAGAAGAAGCTCCGGTCGACTGCCCCCGCAGACGTAAAGAAACAGATGGAGGATGCCGGCTTTACGGCACCCACTGAAGAGCAGGTGCAGCTCAGGCTCCGGCTGAAGGCGGATCAGAGCATGCTTAAGAGCACGAACTATCTCAGTGTCAATAATCAGAACAGGTTTAATACCATTTTCGGAAAGGAGAAGGATCCGGAGGCTGCGATCCTCGCCTTTAAGAAGACCCTCCGCCGGGAGGAATGGGATCTGAACGGGACGCCCCGCAGGGCGTATCTGGACAATGCACTGCAGAACAGGAGGGATACCGACGACTATCTGGCCGGCGGAGAGAAACGGAAGGACTACCTGAAGAGGAAGGTAAAGGACATCATAGCCATCGACTATGAAACGATCCTGAAGCCGGAATATATCGATGCGCATTTCCCGGAGCTTCTGGAGACGAACCGCCTCCTTCAGGGCTTTGAGGTCATAGCCGGAATCAACGGGGACTTCTTTGCGGGCGACTCCCTTACCCGGGAGGAGAAGGAGCAGTTCCGCCTGAAATTTACGGAAAACCCTCTCCGGGCTGCCTTGGAGCAGGTCGTAGAGCTGAAGGCCGCCACCGTGGGGCTTATGGGAAGCGGCGAGGAGCTTGTGAAGCTTCAGACGGGAAATCCGGATGAGCTCGCCGCCATGCAGGCGAAACGGCAGAGGCAGTCTGCGGAAAGCCTGAAGGTCATACTGGAAACGGCATTTCCCGATATGCTTCAGGAATATAAGGCCTTTGAGAAGCTGCAGAAGGAAAAGCCGGAGTTTGTGAACAGGGTTGCGGACTTTACGGAAGAAGTAGGGCGGAGGGCCAGGCTCTACTCTGTAAGGAAGACTGAGTTTGAGGAAAAGAAAAATGCCCTGACAGCGAGGATGGACAGCCTGCAGGATCAGATCGCCCAGGAAAAGAACGATCAGAAGAAGGAGGAGCTGAAGAGGAAGAAGGAGGAGCTGAGCGCGGAGATCGCAAAGCTGATCGATACCTATAAGGATGTCTCCGGCGAGGATGTGCCCTGGGAGGATTATCAGTCCTGCGCAAAGGAGATGAGGGAGTATTTCTTCGGGAAGAAGAAAAAGCTGAGCGACAGGGTGATGGTCTTTGCGGAGGAAAACGGCTTCGCAGAGTATCTGGATCCGAAGGAGGCGGACGAGGCGGCCTTCCGCATCGAAAAGGACAAGCTGATGAAGAACCTCGGGTATCCCGCGGAGAAAAACGCGGCGCAGGCCGAGAGGGAGCTCAGGGAGCTACTGGACCTTAAGGAAAACGAGGATATTGAAAAGGCCATTGAGGGTATGGCAAGGCGGGGGGTCATCATCCGGAGGACCCTGCCCGCAAGCGGGCAGTACTTCTCCGAAGAGCAGGCGAAGGCTTTCCGACAGCATTTTAAGAACAAGACCGTAAGCTCCGAAGAGGACTTCCGATGCTTCAACATGCTCTGCGAGCCGGTCAGACGGGATATCTTCGGCAGGCCGCTGCCGGGCTATGAGGAAAATGACAGAAAGAACCAGGCGATCCTTGAGGATTATCTCTCCGGAGACCAGGCAAGGGTGGAGTCTGTCTTAAAGAAATTCGCGGAGAGGGTGATCAAGGCTGATATCAGCCCCGAAACGATGACGGAGGAGTATTACAGGGAGCACACGCAGGAGAGGATCGAGACCCTCCATTACCTGTATAATTTCCAGAATTATTACAGCTATAAGCGTGTGTTCTATACGAGTAAGGCCTTCACGAACGAGCAGCAGATCGAGCTGATGAAAAAGATGAATGATGTCTCTGCGACCAGCGGTATCCTGATGTTTGACCGCTTCCTGGAAAAGGACGGCCGCCGCTCCACGGACGGAAAGCTGTTTACGGAGGAGCAGAAGAAAGACTCCGGCCGGGTACTGACCTTCAGGAGCAGGCTTACGCAGTCGAAGATGACCGGGAATATCTATCTGACGGAGTACAAAAATGCGCTGGAGAGGGAGAAGAAGGAAAACAGCCCGGTAAGGGACAGGCAGCTGAACAGGCTGAACCGTGCCCAGACGAGAGCAAAGCAGCTGGGACTCAGCACCAAGCTCTTCGACAAGCTGCAGGATCTTACCAGAAGCAAAAAGACCGGTCTGAACGAGGAGGAGAAGAAGGAGCTTAAGACCCTGGTGGGCGCAAAGGATGAGGTCAAGTCTTCCGAAATGAGGAGGCTGGATGTAAAAGAAATATTTGAGAGGGATATCTACAGCATCATGAGGAAGATCCCGGGGCTCGACAGGGAGTCTGCAGAGAGGCTTACGAAGATGGCCAAGCGGATCGAAAGGAACCAGGGAAGGATCCTCTCTTCGGACAAGCTGCTGAAGGATCTTTCAGGGAATGACGGAAAAAATGCGGATCTGAACTCCGACGCGATGAAGGGGAGGATCAAAGCCTATACAGACAGCCTCCTTTCCCTGAGGTTTGATAAGAAAACCCTGAACGAGGAGTACCTGACGGAGCATATCGACGATGCCATGGCATATGTCCGTGCCTACCGTGTGCTGAAGGAGATCGACAGGCTGCATCCGGAGATCCTGAAATCCCTCCCGGCCCTGGATCAGATCTCCATCAGGGTCCGGAGCGAATATGCGGACAAGGTGGAGGCGATGGTCAACAGCCTGTTTGCGCAGTACGGGGCAGTTCCGGTCGGAAAGAAAACAAGCCGGATCGGCGAAGCAGAACTG
>CACZNS010000186.1 GCA_902782575.1 uncultured Lachnospiraceae bacterium | reverse complement strand
TTCAGCAGAGCTTTAATGAGCTGATGAAACAGTATAATGCCACGGTTATTGAATGCCGCATCACCCGTGAGGAAGGATTTATCCGCTATAATGCCACCCTGAAAAGCAAAACCCTGATTACGGCAGATGATGTGAATAAAAAGCTTTCCCAGTTTACAAATGTAAAAGAAGTTGCAGTTGTAAATATCTGAGGGAAGCCGGACAAGCAAAGCAAAGAGCTGCAGGCCAGAGGAAGGCCGGCGGCTCTTTGCTTTATACAGAGAGATGAGATACGTCACGGGAGAACGCAAAGAAAGCATAAAGAATAGGTTAATATCGGCTAAGAATGCGCTAAGAAATCTGCTGCCTCAGTTTAAATATGGTATATTCCTTACAATCTGGAGGAATCCTGGATTCCGGTCCATATCTTTCTTCAAAGAAAGCGGGTAGACGATTGAAGGGAAAAAAACGTTTTTCTTTTGCAATGTTCCTGGTAACCATCGGGATCGTATACGGGGACATCGGGACTTCTCCCATGTACGTGATGAAGTCGATCATCGAAGGAAACGGCGGATTCACAACTGTTTCTTCCGAACTGATCATCGGCTCCCTCTCTCTGGTGATCTGGACGATCACTCTGCTCACAACGATCAAGTATGTCGTCATAGCCATGAAAGCCGACAACCGGGGAGAAGGCGGTATTTTTGCCCTGTATTCTCTGGTAAAGAGATGTGGAAAATGGTTGATTTTCCCCGCCATGCTCGGCGGTGCGGCACTGCTGGCAGACGGTGTACTGACGCCTGCCGTTACCGTTACGACAGCTATTGAAGGATTGCGCAGCATCCCGGTGATGAATGCCTTCCTCGGAGAGAAAGAGCAGAAGGTGATCCTGATCACTCTGATGATCATTCTCATCCTGTTTGTCGTCCAGCGTGTCGGCACCAGCAAGATCGGACGTTTTTTCGGGCCGGTCATGCTGATCTGGTTTCTTTTCCTTGGCGTCAACGGGCTGCGGAATATTGCATTGGATCTTTCCGTCCTGAAAGCCTTCAACCCGCTCTACGCCGTCCGTCTTCTGTTTAGCCCGACAAATAAAAAAGGGTTTATGATCCTCGGCAGCGTCTTCCTTGCGGCGACGGGTGCAGAAGCACTCTATTCCGATATGGGGCATGTCGGCCGGGAAAATATCTATTTCAGCTGGCCGTTTGTGAAGCTCTGCCTGATCCTGAATTATCTGGGACAGGGCGCATGGGTCATCTGCAACCGGGGCAATACGGCCCTTGCCCTGCTGGAAGACATGAATCCTTTCTTTATGATGCTGCCGGAATTTCTTCGCCCGTTTGCCATTCTGCTGAGTACTTCCGCGGCAATCATAGCCTCTCAGGCACTGATTACAGGCTCGTATACTCTGGTTTCAGAGGCTATTCGGCTGGATCTGATGCCTCATCTGAAGGTGGAATACCCCTCTGATACAAAAGGACAGATCTATATCAGCACGGTCAATCTGGTGCTGTGGGCCGGATGCACGCTGGTGGTACTGTATTTTAAAACCAGTGCCCGCATGGAGGCTGCCTACGGTCTTGCGATAACGGTAACGATGCTGATGACCACTCTTTTGCTTTCGGTATATCTTGGCAGGATCCGCAGCCACCGGTTCTCCGCAGTGCTGATGCTGACCGTTTTCGGCTCGATCGAAGCAGTGTTTTTCCTTTCCAGTTTGAGCAAATTTATGATCGGCGGCTATATAACAGTGCTGATTGCCCTGCTGATCCTGGCGATCATGGTCATCTGGCACAGGGGCACAGAGCTGGAAAACCGGTACAGCGTGCGTCTGCAGCCGAAAAACTATATTGAAAATCTGCGTATGCTCCGCGAGGATGACTCGATCCCCCGCATCGCAGAGAACATTGTATTCATTGAAAATTCCGTGGAAGAGGGAATGGACCGCGACATCCTCTATTCGATCCTCGACAAGGATCCGAAGCGTGCATCCGCCTACTGGTTTATCAGCGTCAATGTCATGGACGATCCGAATAC
>CACZNS010000185.1 GCA_902782575.1 uncultured Lachnospiraceae bacterium | reverse complement strand
GACATCATGATCTCTTCTCCGTAGATAAAGGTCCGTTCATCCATGCCGGAAATCTTTTCATAAGCATCCTTGGAGATCAGGAAGAAAGAACCCTCCACCACTCCGACAGGCATGAGTCTGCGGCCGGAAGCAAGGATCCGTTTCCGGATCGCTCTTTTATGCAGATTAAAGGTGATCAGAAACAGACTTTCGATCACTCCCCAGAAACCGGGAAGATCCCAGGCGTTGTAGCCCTGATTAACCACGGGAGCCACGATGCCGTAATCCGGATGCTTCTGCATGGCACGGATCATGGCTGAAGCCGCCCGATCCGTGAAAAAGGTATCAGGGTTTGCAATGAAAATATAATCCGACTGAAAATGTTCGATCGCATATCTGGCACCGAAGTTATTTCCTTTGGCATAGCCTCCGTTTTCCGGAGCAGAAATGACTGTGATCTTTTGGGGAGCTGTTTTCTGTGCGGCTTCCAAAAGTTCCAGAGAATTGTCTGTGGACTGATTATTGACGAGAACAATGTGATCAAATGCTTTATAGTCCTTTACCTTTACGGCAAGGTCGGAGGTACGTTCTCCGTCATTGTACGTCAGGATGATCAATGTTGTATTCATAGCAGTTTTATTATAGCCAAAAATGTCAGGGGTATCAATGGTTTTTGTAACGCTTTTCACAAGACTGAAAAATGTGCATCTGCTGAAGGATATCGGAATGGTGCCGTATCATATGTACAGGGAGCACGGCTTCACCTCCGTTATCGTTACGAACCGGAACGACCGGGAATACGATTATCTGGAGAAGGAGGTAAAGGGACTGCGGCTTGCTTTCATCAAAGGGAAAGGGGCTGCTTATCTCATAAGGCATGCAGGCAGGATCGATGTGCTGAATGTATATCATCTGAATCTGCAGTCTTTTTTTCTGCTCTGGCTGTTTAAGCTTCTGAAAAAGAAAGGAGCAAAGTCTTATCTGAAGCTGGATATAGACAATGACGGTGTCAGACGGTTATTGATGAAGAATCCCGTCGGCTGGGTCAAGCGGATGACGATCCGGGCGGCGGACGTGGTGTCGGCGGAAACCGGGGATATCTACCGCCGTCTTAAAAAAATATACGGAAAAAAACTGATCCATATCACGAACGGATACTATACGACCAATCCGGAGCCGGAAAGATTCTTTGAAAAGAAAAAAGAGGTGATCACGGTAGGACTCCTGGGGACGAAAGTCAAGGCGACCGAGATCCTGATCGAAGCGTTTGTCAGGGCAGCGGGCGACAGGACAGACTGGCTTCTGCGGTTGGTCGGTCCCGTCACGCCGGATTTTCGAAATCCGTATCCGGAGGACGGACGGATCGTTTTTGAGGGAGAGATAAAAGACAAGGAAAAGCTGAGAGAATTATACAGAAGAGCAAGGATCTTTGCATTTCCGTCCAGGCACGAAAGCTTCGGGATCGTCATGCTTGAGGCGGCAGCCTGCGGGGAATACATCATTTCAACGGAGGGAGTGCCTGCCGCAAAGGATATTATCCGGACTACGGGATACGGAGCGATCGTACCGGTAGATGATACGGACGCATTTGCGGAAGAGCTGAAAAAAGCCATGGACACGGACCGGGACTGGAATGCCGCTGCCGAAACCATTGCAGAGAGGACATTTGAACGGTTCAGGTGGGAAGGCATCCTGGACAGGCTCGCAGAGAAGCTTGCGGAATAAAGAGCTCCGGCATTGAAGCCGGAATTGGCGTATGGTATATTGATTAGATATGGTAACGATCATAACCGTCTGTTACAATGAAAAAGATACGATCGAAGCAACGATGAATTCCGTGTGGATCCAGGATTATCCCGATCTGGAATATATCATAAAGGACGGAGGCTCCGATGACGGCACCCGGGAGCTCATCCGCGGATTTCAGGAGCGCTTTGAGAGGAAGGGCATATCGATGCGCTTCATCGAAGGGAAGGATCATGGCCTGTATGATGCCATGAACCGGGCTGTAGAGGAAGCCTCCGGGGACTGGATCAATTTTATGAATTCGGGGGACAGGTTTTTTAACGAGACTGTTCTCTCGGATATTTTTGCGGGCCGCAGCTATGATGGAACTGACCTGATCTACGGTGATGCACTGGAGATAGAATTCGGTGAATACTACTTTTTCAGGAAGTGCCCGGAGCTGATCGAACAAAGGATGCCCTTCAATCATCAGACCGTATTTGCGTCAAAGCAGCTTTTGACCGAGTATCCATTTGATCCCCGGTTTCCGATCTGTGCGGACTACCATTTTCTGCTCCGGGCATACCGGAGCGGGAAGCGGTTTACGGACAGCGGAGTGATCACAGCGGTGATCTCCAAGGACGGAGTTTCAACGGTCCGGCTGAAAGAAACCTATCTGGAGAGTATCCGGGTCAGAAGAGAAAGCGGGATCCCGCAGCCTTCCGAAGAAGAGATCCGGAAGGAACTGCGGTTTGTCAGCCTCAAACAGTTTGGAATGGATCATTTTCCCGGCTGGCTGAAGTACGGGATCCGAAAGCTGCAGCGCTTTTTAAGAAAGCAGCCGCGGGTTGCGGTTTCCGGGAAGGAGAACGGGGGATTCTCGATTTGCTGAAACGAAAGCTGAAGGAAGGCCTGTCAATCTTATATCGTTTCTGGATCTGGCCCCTGGTCCGGATCCGGATCGAGCTCAAAACAAAGAGCATTATGCTGCCGAAGTCCTATCTTTCCGGCACAAGGCTCTGTGGGAGGAATTACGTCGGCAGGGGAACGGTTCTTAAGGGCTGCGTTCTGGGATATGGAGCCTATGTCAATAATAACGGTGACCTGACGGATGTTTCGATCGGGAAATATACTTCCGTGGGAGCGAATGTTTCCACGGTGATCGGAAGGCACCCCATCGAAAAGCAGGCTGCCATGCACCCGGCCTTTACCCGGCCCGAAAAGATCTTCGGCTTCAGCTACGTGTCGGAGAAGAAGTTTGAAGACATGCCGGAGCCCACAAGGATCGGAAACGACGTCTGGATCGGAAACAATGTATTGATCATGGGAGGTGTGACGATCGGGGACGGTGCGGTAGTCGGAACAGGAGCTCTGGTTACAAAGGATCTCCCTCCCTACAGCATAAACATGGGTATTCCTGCAAAAACAGTCAAGTACCGCTTTGGAGAAGAGCAGATCAGAAAGCTGCTGGCACTGAAATGGTGGGACCGGGGAGAGGATTGGATCAAACGGAATGCGGAGCTTTTCGCGGATGCGGACAAGCTTTTGGGAGAAGCGAAATGAAGCCGGTGATCGTAGCAGCTGCATATGACCGTGCGCATTCTTTAAAAAGACTTCTTCGTTCCCTGGCGGAGGCGGAATATCATGAGGATGATATTACGCTTATCATCAGCATTGATCACAGCGGTTTTAAGGACTGTGCGGAGGCGGCTGAGGGCTTTGAATGGGAGCACGGAGAGAAGATCATCCGTCAATTTAAGGAGCGTCAGGGCCTGAAAAAGCATATCCTTTCCTGCGGGGATTATGCCGAAACCTACGGATCCGCCATTATACTGGAGGATGACCTGACGGTGGCGGAAAGCTTTTATGATTATGCCTGTGCGGCGCTCTCCTTTACCGGCGGAGATGACAGAGTGGGCGGAGTATCGCTGTATGCCCATCAGTTTAATGTTTTTGCAAGAGAGCCCTTTCAGCCGGTGGAGGACGGGTACGACAACTGGTATATGAAATTTGCATCCAGCTGGGGACAGGCGGTTACGGATAAGCAGTGGGGGCAGTTTCGCAAGTGGCTTGCCGAAAATGACGGGAAGGATCTGCATTCGGCTGATATACCGGATCAGGTCGCAGAGTGGAGTGACAATTCCTGGCTGAAATATCATATACGTTATCTTTCGGAAACCGGCAGATATTTTCTGTATCCGCGTGTTTCCCATACCACTAATTTTGCGGATGAAGGAGAGCATGCCAAAAAGCAGGTCACGGATCTGCAGGTACCTCTTGCCGGAAAAAAGCGGAGAGAGCCGGTTTTTTCCTCTCCGGATCTGTCGAGTGCCGTATATGACGCTTTTTTTGAAAACGAATCGCTGGATCACCCCTGCGACCTGTACGGATTAAAATCAAAACAGGGAAAGCTGGGGGACTTCCGGAAGGTCTATTCGGCGGAAGCACTTCCGTATAGGGCAGAGCGTACTTTCGGGATGTCCTACAGGCCGATGGATGTCAATCTGATCAAAGGGACGGAGGGAAACAAACTTTTTCTCTATGATCTGGAGACATCCGCAGCTGCGCCTGCCGTCAACCGGGGATACCGGGTAAAATATTTTTACAGAGGATTAAATAAAAGAAAGATCTGGGATTATGTGCGGAATTCTCGGAATATATAATAAAAATGTAAGCAGAGAGCAGGTGAGTGCCTGCCTGAAAACAATAGCCCATCGGGGACCGGACGGGGAAGGGATCTGGCAGGAGGAAAATGTCAGTCTGGGTCACAGAAGACTTGCGATCCTGGATCTCAGCTCTTCGGGCGATCAGCCGATGAGCGATCTTTCCGGCAGGTATGAGATTGTTTATAACGGAGAGCTTTACAATTTTATAGAGCTTCGGAAGGAACTTGAGGGGCTCGGCTACCGCTTTCAAAATGATGCGGATACGGAAGTCATCCTGAATGCTTATATCGAGTGGGGAGAAGAGTGCCTGGACCGGTTTAACGGGATGTGGGCCTTTGCTGTTTATGACCGGGTGGAAAAAACACTCTTTCTTTCAAGAGACCGGTTTGGTGTGAAGCCTCTGTTTTATACCGAGCTGGATACTGCAGACGGTGGATATGCCATCGCATTTGCTTCCGAAATGAAGGCCCTGCTTCCGCTGATGAAGGAAGTCAGAGTGAACAGGCGGATCGTCTGTGATCCGAAAACCTTTATCCATTACGAGAATACATCGGAATGTGTATTTGAAGGGATAAAGCGCTTCCCGGCAGCGAGCTTTGCCCGCGTGGACCGGACGGGGATGAAACGGAAACGGTTTTGGAATACGCTGGATCATCTGATCACGGTTCCGGACTCATATAACGAGCAGACGGAGATGTTCAGGGAATTGTTTCTGGATGCCTGCCGTATAAGGATGCGTTCGGATGTATCTCTCGGGACTGCCCTTTCCGGAGGCCTGGATTCTTCCGCGACGATCTGCTCCATGGCAAAGATCGCGGAAGGCGAAGCCGGCGAGCGCGTCAATCATGACTGGCAGCATGCATATGTGGCTTCTTTTCCGGGAACAACGATGGATGAGACGGAGTATGCCCGGTGTGTTACCGATCATCTCGGGATTGATTCCACCTTTGTTAAGATCGATCCGTCCGGCTTTGTAGACCGCCTGGATGAAATGTTTTATCTTTTTGAGGAGGTTTATATCACAAGCCCGATCCCCATGATGCTCCTGTACCGCGCCCTGCGTGAGGGAAATACCCCCGTAACGGTTGACGGGCACGGTGCGGATGAGCTGTTTGGGGGTTATCCGTTTGACTTTCTGCATGCTTTTGATGATACGGTTTCCGGGGCAGAGAGAGAGCTGGTGGCCGAAGCCTACAACGGAAGCTTTCCTCATGACGGGTCCAATAATGCCCAAAAAGAAAAGAGTGCGCAGAGGCTGTATCTGGAATATAAGAGGAAGAAGCTTACGAGACGCCTGAAGGGAGATCTGGTCGTGCCGGAGGCGGCCTCCGATAAACGTTTCCGGGAGCTGGATCATCTGAATCAGGTTCTCTACGCGTCCACACATGAAAATATCCTGCCCACGCTCCTCAGAAATTATGATCATTACAGTATGGCATCGGGGATCGAGATCCGGATGCCTTTCCTTGACTATAGGATCGTGCAGCTGGCCTTCTCGGTCGGATGGAGATCCAAGCTTCACGGTGGATATTCCAAATCCATCGTGCGCGATGCCATGAGGGGGATCATACCGGACAGGATCGCGGAGCGAAGGACTAAGATCGGATTTAATACGCCGATCGTGGAGTGGATGCAGGGGCCGCTGAAGGAGTATTTTGAAGACGTGATCCATTCGTCGGATTTTCGCGGAACGGATCTTTTGGATCCGGCCAGGGTGGGAGCGAAAGTGGAATATGTCATGAATCATAAGGAAGCGACCTTTGTTCAGGGCGAGCAGGCATTCAGCGCGATCTACCCGTATCTCTGGGAAAGAGCGTTCAGGAACAGAGCAAATGGCTGATATCTGGAAAAAAATGTCCTATATTTTCGACAGAAGACAGAAGCGGAATATCCTGCTTCTGCTTTTTGCGATCTTTGCCGGAGCGGTCTTCGAGCTTCTGGGAGTGTCCCTGATCATGCCTCTGGTACAGATCATCTCATCTCCGGACATTACCGACCGGAATCCGTTTCTGCATGTGATCTGCACCGCTTTTCATATCCGGGGTATGAAAGAGCTTTTTATTCTGCTGGCATGCTTTATCATCGGGATTTATTTTGTAAAGAATATCTATCTGCTTCTGATGTATTATGTCCAGTACCGATTCATCTACCGGAATCAGCTGAAGATCGCGGGGAGGCTGATCGACTGCTACTTAAGAAAGCCTTATACCTACCATCTGGATCATAATTCCTCCGAAATGATTCGGAATATCATGCTGGATACGGAGCGGCTGTTTCAGCTGATCCTGCAGTTTCTGAATGTGATCTCCGAGGGGCTTCTCTCGCTGCTTCTGGTTTCTTATCTGCTGCTGTCCGATCCCGTTATGACACTCACGCTGTTTATCCTCCTGGCAGTCTGCATGGGTGTCTATCAGGGGCTTACCAGAAAGCGGGTCAACCGGTACGGGCAGATCAATCAGGAATACGACGGAAAAATGCATCAGGCTGTCAATCAGGCTCTGGGAGCCGTGAAGGATATCAAGATCCTTCACAGGGAAAATTATTTTGTTCAAAGCTTTATCTCCCACGGACAGCAGAAAATGACGGCTCTGATCAATATGAATTTCTTCGGGACCGTACCGCGGTACCTGATCGAAACGGTCTGTATAGCCGGGATCCTCGCTGTTATGATCTTTAAGGTTGCCTCGGGAGCGGATCTGGATCTGATACTTCCCCAGCTTTCCGCTTTTGCCGTAGCCGCCTTCAAGCTCCTGCCGTCGGTGGGAAAGATCAGTAATTACCTGAACGGGATCTCGTTTTTAAAACCCTCCATCGATCTGATCTACCGTGATCTGAAGGATACGGAGGATATGCTTAATGTGCAGGTGAAAGACCGGGAGGATGAGGCACTTGTTTCAGAGGGTGCGGATGCGATCCGGGTCGACAACGTGGGATATTCCTATCCGAATACGGAAAAAAGGGTACTGGACCGGGCGGGATTTACGATCCCCCTTGGGTCATCCGTCGGGCTGATCGGTGCTTCGGGAGCAGGCAAAACAACTATGGCGGATATTATCCTCGGTATCCTGTTTCCGTTGGAGGGCCATGTATTTTACGGGAAATGGGATGTACACGAATATCCTTTAAGCTGGTCCAAGAGACTTGCCTATATCCCCCAGGCGATCTTTCTGGCAGATGAATCGATACGGGAAAATGTAGCTTTCGGGATCGAGAGGGATAAGATAGACGATTCGGCCGTCTGGGCCGCTCTGGAGGAAGCCCAGCTGACTGAATTCGTAAAAAGCCTGCCGGAAGGTCTGGATACGGAGGTCGGTGAGAGGGGAGTACGGCTTTCCGGAGGACAGAGGCAGAGGATCGGGATCGCGCGGGCTCTCTACGGAGATCCGGAGATCCTGGTACTGGATGAGGCAACGGCTGCACTGGATAATGAGACGGAGACGGCGGTCATGGAGGCGATCGAGAGGCTCCACGGGCGGAAAACGCTTCTGATCATAGCTCACAGACTGACAACGATCGAAAACTGCGAGCTGATCTTCAGAGTCGAAGGGGGGAAGGTCCTCCCTGTTTCCAAAGAGGAGTTCGAAGAGCTGAAAGGAAATTCGAAAAATGAATGAGCCGTATCTTTCCGTTGTTTTTATCACTTATAACCATGAAAGATATATCCGCGAGGCGCTTGACAGCGTCCTGATGCAGGAAACGGATTTCCCGTTTGAGATCGTTGTGGGAGAGGACTGTTCAACCGATCATACAAGGGATATCCTGAATGAATATAAGGAAAAATATCCGGACCGGATCCGGCTGCTCTACCGGGACAGGAATCTCGGACGGCCTACACTGAATGTCTATCAGACGGCTATGGAATGCCGAGGGAAATATATCGCTTTCCTGGAAGGAGACGATTTCTGGACAGATCCGGAGAAGCTTAAGAAGCAGGTGCATTTCCTGGAGGAGCATGATGAATATGAGGCGGTAACGCATGCGTCGAGGCTTGTCGGAGAAGACGGAAAGCCTCTGTCTGACCAGACACCGCTGACGCTTTATCATTGGAGCGGAGACTATACGTTTGAGGATTTCAAGCGGAAGCCGTACTGGCCCGGACAGACAGCCTCTGTTGTGACCAGGAATTTCTGGCATGACGGAAGATATGATTATACGATCCTGTATCGGGCCCATGATTTTATCGATGATGCCGTCATCCTGCTCTTCATGCTTTTGCACGGAAAGATCTTCCGGATGGAGGAAGAGATGAGCGTCTGGAGATATGTATCAAAGGACGACGGGGAAAGCTGGAATTCCATCAACCGGAAACGAAAGCAGAAGCTGGAGGATTGCGAGATGAAATGCACGATGCTTAAGTGGTGCGAGGAGAATGTGGGGCTGACGGAGTTCGGAAAAGCAAAGGCGAAAAGCGATTTCAAATATTCCCTGTCGGTTTTCCTGAGAAATCCTTCCATACGCTCTTTTAAAATGGTGTGCAGAGTGTTCCGGTACAATATCCTGCATGTTACACTCGGAATCGGAAAGGTAAAGATGCAATGATCCTTCAGCAGTTCAACAGCGGCCTCGGGAATCAGATGTTTCAGTATTCCTTTTTCCTGTATCTGAAGGAGAGATATCCCTACGAACAGATCCTGGCCGACCTTTCCTGGTTTGGCTGGCATCAGGGATACCAGGGCTTTCATCAGGGATACGAACTGCAGAAGCTGTTCCGGGTGAATCTTCCGGAGGCCGGGTTTCGGGATATCGTCCGGGTGAGTGGAAGGGTTCCTCAGACCTTTCGGGGAGCGTATCAGCTTGACCGGATCCTGCGGCTTTTCACGGATAAGCATTATGCGAAATACCGCCTGGATGAAATGGAGCCGGACAGAAAACTGGAAGCGGGGAAAAACTGGTATCTCACCGGATATTACATTTCCGAGAAATATTACCGTAACAGACTTGAGGAGCTGAGAAAGGTGTTTGTCTTTCCGGAAATGGAGCCGTCGGGGCTTAAGGACAGGATCCGGACCGGGCAGTCCGTGTCGATCCATGTGCGCAGGGGAGATTACTCCGATCCGGTCTATGGTGGGAAATTTAAACTCCTTGCGATGGATTATTACAGAAAAGCAGCCGGATTGATCCGGGAGAAGGCGGGAGATGCGGAGTTTTTTATCTTTTCGGATGATAAGGACTATATTTCGGAAGCCTTTGACTGGCTGGAGCCCAAGACCGTTGTGTCCGGAAACAGCGGGGAGGACAGCTGGAAGGATATGTATCTGATGAGTCTGTGCCGTCACAACATCATAGCGAATTCCACCTTTTCGACCTGGGGAGCGCTGCTCAATGCAAATAAGGATGCGATGATCATTTATCCGGCGGAGTATATGAACGGAGAAGACAGTGAGATAAAAACGATCCCGGGATGGATCAGGATATAGATAATATGCGGAAAAGCAGATCAGGAGGAAGCAGGAGATGAATGAGACAGAGAAAGAGATAACGGTAAAAGAGCCGGGGATCAACGAGATCTTCGGTGAAAATGTATTTAATGACGCGGTCATGAGGGAGCGGCTGCCGAAGAAAACATATAAGGAACTGAAAAAAACCATCGATAACGGAAAGGATCTGGACCCGCTTACGGCGGAGGTTGTGGCCCATGCAATGAAGGAATGGGCGCTGGAAAAGGGAGCGACGCATTATACACACTGGTTCCAGCCCCTTACGGGGATCACGGCGGAGAAGCACGACTCGTTTATCTCCCATGAGGATGAAGAGGGCCGGGTCATGATGGAGTTTTCCGGTAAAGAGCTGATCAAAGGAGAACCGGATGCCTCTTCCTTCCCCTCGGGAGGGCTGCGGGCCACTTTCGAGGCACGGGGATATACAGCCTGGGACTGTACGTCTCCCGCTTTTGTCAAGGAGTCCGGGTGCGGAAAGATCCTTTGCATCCCTACCGCGTTCTGCTCATACAAAGGTGAGGCACTGGATAAGAAAACGCCGCTGTTAAGATCCATGGAGGCCCTTTCGGATCAGGCGGTGCGGCTGGTGAGGCTTTTCGGAAACACGGAAGCAACGAAGGTGACGGCCTCTGTCGGGCCGGAACAGGAATATTTTCTGGTAGACAAGGATCTGTATCTTAAACGCCCGGATCTGATGTTTGCGGGACGGACGCTTTTCGGAGCGCCGGCTCCCAAGGGTCAGGAAATGGAGGATCACTACTACGGAGTGATCCGGGAGAGGGTCGGCGAATTTATGAAGGATCTGAACCGTGAGTTATGGAAGCTGGGGGTCACGGCAAAGACACAGCACAACGAGGTGGCTCCGGCGCAGCACGAGCTGGCGCCCATCTATGAGACGGCCAATATTGCGGTGGATCATAATCAGCTGGTCATGGAAACAATGAAAAGGGTGGCGGTCAGGCATAATATGCGCTGTCTGCTCCATGAGAAGCCTTACGCGGGAGTAAACGGGTCCGGCAAGCATAATAACTGGTCCATCACAACAAATAACGGGGTCAATCTGCTGGATCCCGGTGATACACCAAATGAAAATATCCAGTTTCTGCTGGTGCTTTCCTGCATCATCAAGGCGATCGATATTCATGCGGATCTGCTCCGCCAGTCGGCCGCGGACGTGGGCAACGATCACCGGCTGGGCGCTAATGAAGCACCGCCTGCGATCATGTCGATCTTTCTGGGTGAGCAGCTGGATGATGTGGTTCATCAGCTGATCGAGACCGGGGAAGCAAATAATGTCAAACAGGGAGGAACTCTTCAGACAGGTGTGAAGGCGCTTCCGAATGTGCAGAAGGATGCCACCGACAGAAACCGTACTTCTCCCTTCGCGTTTACCGGAAACAAATTCGAGTTCCGGTCGGTCGGCTCGGCTGACTCCATCGCAAGTCCGAATACGATCCTGAACGCGATCGTGGCGGAGGCCTTCTGCGAAGCGGCTGATGAGCTGGAGAAAGCGGATGACCTGGATATGGCCATCCACGATATGATCAAGAAAAACCTGGGTGAGCATGAGCGGATCATTTTTAACGGAGACGGCTATTCGGACGAGTGGGTGGAGGAAGCGCAAAGAAGAGGCCTTCCGAATATCAAATCCATGATCGAGGCTGCTTCTGCCCTTACGACAGATAAGGCTGTAAAGCTGTTTGAAAAGTTTGGGATCTTTACCCGGACGGAGCTGGAATCCAGGGAGGAGATCATCTATGAGACCTATGCAAAAACCATCAATATAGAGGCTCTGACCATGATCGAGATGGCCGGAAAGCAGATCATACCGGCAGTCATCACATACAGCCGGGAGCTGGCGGATACCGTGAACGCTGTAGCGGCAGCGGGCGCAGATGCATCGGTGGAGAAGGAACTTTTGCAGGAGGTATCGAAAAAACTTGCGGAGATGAAAAAAGCCCTGAAGGCACTGCAGGAGGGGGAAAAGAAGGTGTCCGCCATCACAGACAGCAGAGAGCAGGCATTTTTCTATAAGGATACGATCAGGGAGCTTATGGAATCGCTTCGTGCACCGGCGGATGAGCTGGAAATGATCGTGGATAAGCGGTTGTGGCCGATTCCGACCTACGGCGAATTGATGTTTGAAGTGTAGAATATTGGCTTTTTAAAAAACAATATTTATATTTCTAAATATCTGCTTGCATTTCCGGCATTTCCATGATACTATAGTTGTCGTTGTTAAAGGGCTATAGCCAAATGGTAAGGCAACGGACTCTGACTCCGTCATTTCCAGGTTCGAGCCCTGGTAGCCCTGTAAAAAGGAACCGGTTTTTCCGGTTCCTTTTTTGATGCTCCAAAGCCAGTATTTATGCGCATCTTCGCATTTCTGAAAAATTATTTTCCTGCTTTCTTCTGGTTATTCCTGACAGGAAAAAACAGGATGAATTTCCCTCAAAAAACGTCAGAATCAGATGTTATTCTAAAAGATAGGTCAATTTAGAGGTCAATTATAGGTCAATTGAATTAGACAATTAGTACTACAAAAAAGAATAAATGACGGAGGTCAATCTAGTATTATATGATTGACAGAAGTTAGCGTGAGGAGTATCATATATTAAGAGTAAAAAAATTACAGAAAATAATAATGAAAGTGTAAAAAAATTACAAAAAGGAGTTATGGGATGCTAAAAACCGTTCGCATAAGGAATTACAGATCTATTAGAGACGAGGTTATTGTTGATTTTGGTGCTACAAAGTATTCTATGCTAAGAGATGAAAATGTCATTAATAATGTTGTGAAGGGAGCTCTTTTTGTGGGGGGAAATGCTACCGGTAAAACGAACTTTATATTTAGCATTAGTGTTTTGCTTGATTTACTTTTTACAAATATACAAATAGATATGCCACAGTTCTGTTTATTTTCAAATGAAAATGAGATGCTGTTAGAGTATACATTTGTTTTTGATGAAGACATTATAGTATACAGTTTGACTTTTGACAGAAACGGTTCGGTTGTTATAGAAAGGTTGTATTTAAATGATGATCTTATGCTAGATAGAATAAAGCTTAATGCTACGACTAAGCTTACAGAAGCTAAAACATATGACAGTACTACGATAGATGATAAGACTCTATTTTTGAAGAACATCTATTTCAATACTAAATTTACAGCGTTTCCTGTGCTTCATAAATGGTTTGAGTACATGTCAAATTCGATATACTTCAATGCCGAGAGAAAACAGGTGTTTCCGCCAATGCCAAATGTAGTAGCGTTTAACCCAAGTATTAAAGCAAATATTAGAGAATATCTTGAAAAAAATGGTGTTGATGAGATTAATGAATTTTTTTCGGAGTTTGGTTTCAATCAGCAAATTGAATATACATCTACACAAAAAGTTAGTCCATTCACAACGGTACAGATAGCAAATGCTAAAGAGATTTTTTTTAAGAGGAAGAATTTGAATATTAGTATGCCAATATCTCTTGAATCATTAGGGAACAAAACTCTTTTAGATATGCTTCCTGGACTACTCCAAGTCACTAAAAATGGAGGAATGTTTATTGTTGATGAGTTTAGTAGCGCGTTTCACAATGAATTAGAAGAGTTGATTGTAAGATATTTTATAAGAAAATCAAAATATGCTCAGATGTTTTTTGTGTCACACTCTACCAATCTTATGAAAACAACGCTTCTCCGCCCTGATCAGATATATGCTGTAGAATTCTTAAATGATAGGGGGAGTAAAGTTAAGAGATTTTCTTCCGAACATCCGAGAGAGTCACAAAATCTTGAGAAGATGTATTTGAGTGGGATTTTTGGTGGGATTCCGCGCTTCAATCAGGAGGGATCAGATGTATAGAGTTGTTCTTAATAGGAACAAGAGTATTGGAAAAGTGGTTTTTATTGTTGAGGGAGATAAAAAGGAACATACTCTTTTAGGGTATATATTTGAGAAGATACTTGACTATTCTGTTGTAGATATAAAACGTAATAATGATCCTTATATAAAGTATGTCAGCAAAATAAATGCTGACTCACAAGTCTTTGTGATTTCTTCGCAATCATCCAATATTAAATCTGCAGGAGGAGACGGAAAGGACTATTTAGATCAGGTATTTTTTACTTTACCTCATTTTCCAGAAATTTTCCCACTAAACTGGCTTATTCTGTCTAATATTTGATCCACCTGCGAACAGAATCAG
>CACZNS010000184.1 GCA_902782575.1 uncultured Lachnospiraceae bacterium | reverse complement strand
TGTTAGAGATGCTTACGACATTTGATGAAAAGGAATATCTGGAAGGACTCAAGGAAGAAGCAAGAGACGCCGGGCTGAAAGAAGGCCGGGAGAAAGGCCTGAAAGAAGGCCGGGAAGAAGAGCGAGTTAATACCGAAAGAGAACGCCGGAGAGCCGATGCGGCGGAAATGGAACTGGCTCGATATAAAGAAAAATTCGGCAATCTTATTTGAGACGGCCTCACTGTGTCTGTGTATCAGATATTATTAATAAAGGGTGCATTTATTTCAATATTTTGTGGACAGCAAAGAAATGCTGTCCACTTTTTTGCGGCGGCTTAAGACAGAGGGATGGTTCTTTAAGAAAGGTGGACAGTTTTTTCTGCATAAAACCGGACAAAAGAATCGTTCCCCTGTTTTTCGCATGATTATACTGCAAATTTTAGTGCGCCGATCTGATAAAAAAGTAGTATTATAAAAATATACGGAAAAACATCGGGGAGTGAACAGCAAGGCCTGGGGGAGACAGAATGAATAAAAATGCAAGCGCGAACAGCATAGACAACGGTATAGGTCAGTTTGTTGCTGAAGACAGTATAACAGTAGACGATGCAGCACCTTTGTTTGACATCTCCGCTTATCCGAAAGAGCAGCAGGAGCTTCTGACGGAGTGCAACCGGAGGATTGAAGAGGCGAACAGCAAATACCGGATCGCCAAATTCAGAGAGGACATGTTCGCAAAAGGATTAAAAGCGGGCATGTATTTCTGCACCTTTGATCATGATGAAAACATGCTAGGCTTTGAGTTTAATGATGAGACCAGAAAGATGTTGGGTTATGACGGGCTGGAGGATCTGCCGGATGAGTTTGACAGCTGGGTAAAGACTTTGGTCCCGGAAGAGCGGGACGGGATCGTTAAGCTCTTCTGGGATTCGGTCCGTATTCACCGGGAGCTTCCGGATATTACCCACGCAACCTACCGTATGCAGAAGAAGGACGGCAGTATTATCTGGGTTACCGGAGCGGGGAGGTTTATCAGACGTCCGGACGACGGTTCCCTGGAGATCTATATGGGATGCTACCGGGATATCACGGCGCAGAAGGAGCTGCAGGAGTATCTGAAGATCATCGAGGCCATCGGAAGGGTTTTCAATTTCTCCCTGTTTATCGATGTGAAGGATATGAGTTACCGCATGATCAGTACCAATGAATATGTGGAAATGGTCCCGAAGGATCCGGACGCCCTCGAGTTTCTCAAACGCAACGTGGACGCGTCGGTGGCGGAGAGCTTTCATAAAAGCTTATACGACTGGCTGAATAAGGATATCATTCTTTCTGCCATTGAGGAGCATGGATCGACAACCATGGAATTTTACAGTGAAAGCGCCCATCGCTGGTTCAACGGGGTCTTTTTGGCCGGCGACCGGAACGAGGACGGAAGTCTCGCGCATATCGTTTACGGATGCATGGATACCACGGATGCCAAGCTGCAGAATCTGGCACAGCAGAAAAAGATTTCCGAATTTGAGACGGAGATCTATATCGATTCTCTTTCCAAGATCCGAAACAGAAGGTTCCTGGATGAAAAGCTGATCTATGAACCGTGTAACGCCGTAGTCATGGCTGATATAGATCTGTTTAAGGAAATCAACGACACGGCCGGGCATCAGTGCGGTGATGAAGCGATCAAAAAAGTCGCGGAGATCCTGGAGCAGTCCGTTCGGAAAAATGATGTGGTGATCCGGTACGGCGGAGATGAGTTCATGATGGTGTTCTTCGATATACCCAAGGAGGAGCTGAGAGGGAAACTGGCATACCTGGGATCAACTGTGAAAAAAATCACTCTTGAGAGCAGCCCTGAGGTCCGGCTTACCATGAGCTTTGGCAGTGCTTTCGGGACAGGGCTGGTGAATAATCTGATCGGAATTGCGGATAAGGCGCTTTATGAATCAAAAAAGAAGCGGGATACCTATACGATAATAGAAATCTAGTATAACGGTTCTTAAATACCTGGACCAATTGCTTGCCTGCTTATCCCGATAGCACGCATCTGAAAGCCTCGACGTAGCCCGCT
>CACZNS010000183.1 GCA_902782575.1 uncultured Lachnospiraceae bacterium | reverse complement strand
TTTCCACCATGTCCCAGATGGACTGGTTCCCCTTCAGGAGGAATTCGGAAAGCTGAGCGTTTCTGGCGGCCTTCTGCAGCTGCAGAAAAAGCTGGTAGTAAATGTCCTTTACCTGGCTTGCAAGCAGCCTGCAGGGCGGACGGAACCGCTCCCGGAGGTCCGAGAGGATCTGCTTTGCGAGCTTTTCGCTGCCGGTGCCGAGGGCATTTGCGTACTCTGCGGAGCAGTCGCTTACGATGGGAGGGGCCACGGACAGTTCGCCGCTGTTGAAGAGGATCGTGCCCGGCTCGTTGAAAAAGGCCTCCTGCAGCAGGATCACGGCGGAAGCATAGGAATGATAAGCGTGGGAGATCCCCTGAAAGGAGTCTCCCAGAGCAAGAAAATGGCATCCGAAGGGCTCGTATATGCCGCGGATCCCGGAGCAGAGCTTTAAGAGCTCCTCCTGGGAGCATTTATGTCCGTACAGAAAGAAGCAGAGACAGAAGCTTTCCTTCATCACATGGATCTCGCGGAGCCTGTACCCGGAAAGCAAAGGCTCCAGGCTCTCCGCCGCCGTCCGGTACAGCTCGGCCTCGGAAAGCGAAGGATCGTTTGCGAAGCGGAGGATGACGGAGGTAAAGTGATCCTCGGCCCTCATGGCCTCCGGCAGGGGGATGCCCTCCGGAAAGGACGGGGAAGGGACATGGGTCAGAAGCCCGGCAAGCCGGTTTTCATGCTCCCTGAGCGCCTCGTTCCTGCCGCGCTTTACCAGGCCGTTCTGCAGAAGCTCCTCCGCCGCCATGGAGATCGCCTCCGCAACCTCCTTCGGATCCAGGGGCTTTTCCACATAGCTTACTGCCTTCAGGTGGATGGCGGCCTTCAGGTATTCCTTATCCGAATAGCCGCTCATAAAAATGATCGCGGATTCCGGCAGCAGATCCCTTAAGCGCTGCGCCATGGCCACACCGTCCATCCTGGGCATCCGCATGTCGGTCAGGATGATATCCGGCAGGACCTCCTTTGCCTTCTTCAGTCCCTCGCTGCCGTCGGAGGCCTCGAATATGCCGTCGATGCCGAGCCTGTCCCAGTCTATGGAGGAGACGAGCCCGCTCCGCGTGATCTTTTCATCATCTACGATCAGTAATTTCATACGTCTATCTTATCATAAGAACGATCCCCATGCCTAAAAAAAATACCGAAAATCAAAAGATGTTCCTGTTCAGAGCGGGAATAAAAAATGATACACTTGAAAATGAAAATAAGTATGATGCGGTATTATGCGGAGGACGCTTTCACAGCGGCATCGGAAAGCATCATATAAAGAAACGAAAGGAGACTTGACGTGGCGGAAGATTTGATTCTGGAACTCAAGGGTATCACCAAGATATTCCCCGGAGTGAAGGCACTGAACAAGGTGCATTTTCAGCTGAAGCGGGGCGAGGTCCACGCGCTGATGGGCGAGAACGGTGCCGGGAAATCCACCTTTATCAAGGTTATCACCGGCGTTCATGCGGCAGAGGAAGGGCAGATGTTTTTAGAGGGCAGCGAGGTTCACTTCAAGGGCCCCCGCGATGCGCAGGAGGCCGGCATCGCAGCGGTGTATCAGCATCCCACCTCTTATCCCACCCTCTCCGTGACGGAGAACATCTTTATGGGGCATGAGGAGATCAAAAGCGGGATGATCCAGTGGCGCTCCATGAACGCGGCGGCGCAGAAGCTTTTAGACAGTCTGGATGCGGATTTCAAGCCGACGGACGAGGTCGGGACCCTGACCATCGCGCAGCAGCAGATGGTGGAGATCGCAAAGGCGCTGTCCACCAATGCAAAGATCATCATCCTGGATGAGCCCACGGCGGCCCTGACCGCAAACGAATCCGAGAAGCTCTATGAGATCGTGGAGAGACTCCGGGATGAAGGCAAGTCCATTATCTTTATCTCCCACAGATTTGAGGATATGTACCGGCTGGCAAGCCGGGTCACGGTATTCAGGGATTCCCAGTATATCGGGACCTATGATGTGGACGGGATCTCCAACGCGGATCTGATCAAGGCAATGGTGGGCCGCGAGATCACCGACATGTATCCGAAGGAGGATATCACCCTCGGCAAGGAGATCTTCCGGGTGGAGGGCATGAGCCGGACAGGCTATTTCAAGGATGTTTCCTTTGACGTGAAGGCGGGTGAGATCGTCGGCCTCACGGGGCTCGTGGGAGCGGGCCGGACGGAGACCATCGAGAGCGTCTGCGGGATCACGAAGCCGGATTCCGGAAAGGTATTTCTGGAAGGCAAGGAGCTTTCCATCAAAAAGCCCCAGGATGCCATGAACGCGGGTATCATCCTGCTTCCCGAGGACAGGCAGAAGCAGGGACTGATCCTCTCCTGGGGGCTCGGGAGGAATGTAACGCTTCCGATCCAGGAGGAGTTTGCGAAGAACGGCTTCAATGACGAGCCGAAGGAGCGGGCGATCGCAAAGGAGAGGCTTGAGGAGGTGGACACCAAGGCGGTCACGATCTTCCAGCCCGCAAGCTCCCTTTCCGGAGGGAATCAGCAGAAGGTAGTGGTGGCAAAGGCTCTGGCCCAGTCCAATATGAAGGTGGTCATCATGGACGAGCCAACCAAGGGTATCGATGTGGGCGCGAAAAAGGAGATCTATGAGATCATGGGTCAGCTGGCGAAGAAGGGCTTCGGGATCATCATGATCTCTTCGGAGATGCCGGAGATCATCGGAATGGCGGACCGGATCTTTGTGATGTGCAACGGCCGCGTTTCCGGCTGCCTTGACCGTTCGGAGGTGACGCAGGAGAGGATCCTTGAGCTCTCCATGGAGAAAGGCGAGACGAAGAAGGGAGGGGCAGCATAATGAAAAAGAAATCCATCGGACAGTTCCTGTCGGAATCCAGAGAAGTCAGCCTTGTGATCGTGCTGGTCATACTTCTCGTGATCATCGGGATCATCAATCCGTCGTTCCTGTCCTTTACCAATATCAGGCAGATCTTTCTGAATAATACACTGACGTTTCTGATGGCTCTCGGTATGCTCTGCGTCATGCTGACGGCCGGGATCGATATCTCCATCACATCGACTCTTGCCTTCGCGGGCATGAGCATCGGACTGCTTCAGAAATACGATGTGCTGCACAATACGTTCCTGCTGTTTGTGATCGGGGCCCTGATCGGCCTGGTCTGCGGGTTCCTGAACGGGATCATCATCGCCAGGGGCCATGTGGCACCCATCATCTGTACGATGGGCTTCATGTACATCTGGCGCGGCATGGCGTACGTGATCTCCAACAACAACTGGGCATCCGGCATGGATGTGGCCGGCTTCTCCGATTTCGGAAAGGACGGAGCTCCGGGGCCGTACATCATTCTGATCATCGCTTATATTATCTTTTTTATCGTCATGAAGTGGACGCGCTTCGGCCGGAAGATCTACGCGGTGGGAAGCAATACCGAGGCAGCCAGGGTGTCCGGCATCAATGTGGACACGACCCTCACCAGCGTTTACACGATCATGGGCTTTCTGGCGGGGCTTGCCGGAGTCCTTTCGGTATCGATCTACGCCTCCGCACAGCCGAACATGCAGTACGGCAAGGAAATGGATGTGATCGCGGCCTGCGTCATCGGCGGTGTGTCCATGAGCGGCGGGCGCGGCAGTGTGGCGGGGACCTTCCTCGGCGCGCTGATCATCGCCATCATTTCCAAGGCGCTTCCCATGGTGAACATCCCGAACTTCTGGCAGAACCTGATCAAGGGTGTGATCATCCTGGCTGTGGTCATCCTGAACGTGATCACGCAGAGAACAATGGAGAGGCAGACACTGTTGAGGAGAGAGATGTAAGGGGCAGGTGCCTCAGAGGTTTTGCCTTTCAATGAGCACCTGCTGCAAGTTGCCTTCGGCAACTTGATATCAGCAACGAATCAGAGGTTTTGCCTTTCA
>CACZNS010000182.1 GCA_902782575.1 uncultured Lachnospiraceae bacterium | reverse complement strand
TAACGAAGGCACTATAGAACTGTTCGGACAGCCGATGACACCCACCAGCTATGATATCAAGTCGAGAATCGGTGTTATTTTACAGAATGTTGCTGTTTTTGAGGAGCTGAACGTCTATGAAAACATAGACTGTTTCTGCGGACTGTATATTAAGGATAAGGCTGCCCGTAAGCAATATGTGGATGAAGCTATAGAGTTCGTCGGTCTGAAAGATTTCACCAGATTCAAGCCCAAGAAGCTGTCCGGCGGACTGCTGAGACGCCTTAATATTGCCTGCGGCATCGCACATAAGCCGGAGCTTATCATTTTGGACGAGCCTACCGTGGCAGTAGATCCTCAGAGCAGAAATAAGATACTTGAGGGCATCGAAGAGCTTAACAGGAAGGGTGCGACCGTTATCTACACGACGCATTATATGGAAGAAGTGGAACAGATCTGCACCCGTATAGCGATCATGGATCACGGAAAGAAGATAGCCGAGGGGACAAGCGGAGAGTTGAAACGGCTGATCAAAAATACAGAGACCGTCACGATCGAAATGAGAGAAGTGGATGACGCGCTGCTTAAAGCTATGAAGGGACTTCCGAACGTCTATGACGTGAAATGGGAAAATAACTGTCTTAAGCTCTATTTAGCGGGAGGAGAGCATAATCTCCTGAATATCCTGGATGCGCTTAAGACATCGGGTGTGCCTTTCGGGCAGGTGTATTCCGAACTTCCTACGTTAAATGACGTATTCCTGGAGATTACAGGCAAGGAGTTACGGGATAAGGACTGATCTGAAAGGAAAAATCAATGTTTTTACATAATCTGAAATATGAAATAAAAATGAATCTAAGGGCGAAGGAGGTCATTATCTGGATGCTCCTTTTCCCCTGTGTCCTCTCTGTTCTGTATAAGGCGGCCTTCGGAAATCTTTATGAAAACGGCGGGATAAAAACAATTCCGGTTGCCGTGGTTGAGAATCATAAGGATGACATGCTCCGTTTCATGCTGAACCTGATGGGAGAGAGCGAGTCAACATATGAAGCTGATGAGGGCAATCTGGCAAAGTGGATGACTAAGACCATCCGGGAAAAAAACGAAGCCGAAAATACCGTTGAAGAAGAAAAGCCTCCGCTTTTTCATGCGATTTACTGCAGTGAAGATGAGGCATACAAACTGCTTGGTGACGGTGATGTCAGGGGAATCATCTTCGTTGATGCCGGGGAAGGGGAGCCGGCAGATCCGGAAACGGATGATGTTGCCCCCGGGAATGCTGATGATATGCTCCCGGATGATGAGCTCACGAAATGGGGAGCCGGGGTCGTCCGGGGTATTTTAAAAGAGCTGGGCGGCAGTGAGAAAATGGACAGTATAAATGAAGCTGTCAACGCTGCGGATTATCTGGCCGCCGAAGGGCTTACCTTAAAGGATATGATCGAGTTCAGGGAGCTGCTCAACAATTCCTCCCGATTATCTCTTAAGATAAAGTCAAACGGAATGGAACAGTCCTCCATAAAGCGTTTCCTTGAGATGTACGGAACCCTTATCAGGATAACGGGAAAGCTTGCGGATAACGGCAATTCATCCGGACCGTCAAATGTAATGGACACTGAAGTGATCGGGGATGTAAAGCTTACAGAAGGCAATACGGATCCTTTTGTTACGTATATGTATAACATGATCGCGATGGTAGCCCTGTTCGGAATGACGGTGGCCTTGCATGTGGCGCTGCACAGTGAGGCAAATCTGTCCGATTTCGGAGCAAGGAGATCCTGCTCGGCAACCCCGAAGATCATTACAATCCTGGCGGGGCTGTGTGCCTGCTGTCTGACACAGATCTTCTGCGTATGCGTATGCATCAGCTTTCAGGCCTTCGTATTAAGAGTTGATTTTGGAGAAAGGCTTCCTCTTGTTTATCTTGGCGGAGCGGTCGGAGCCGTTATGGGAGTTTCGATGGGCTTTTTTGTCGGAGCGATCGGAAGGCTCAGATATGAGGCAAAGATCGGTATCAGCATGGCAGTTGTTATGACCCTGAGCTTTATGAGCGGCCTTATGGTTTCGGGCATAAAGGGAAGCCTTGAAATGCATGCGCCCATCGTCAACGATCTGAATCCGGTAGCCATAGTGGCCGACTCCTTCTATTATCTGAGCGTGGATGCGGATCTTAACCGTTACTGCGGCAAGCTGGCTGCCATGTGCATATATACCATAGTCTTCATAGCACTTGGATCCTTGCTGACCAGGAGGAGAAGGTATGAAAGTCTTTAATCTGTTTTTCAAAATAGTCAGAGCCAAGGCGGGGATCATATTTCTGTATATTGCGATCTTCCTTGCGATATGCTTTCCCATGGTGCGTTCAAACAAGGCAAAGACCGATTTCAGGGAAGCTTCGATAGCGGTATGCGTTATTGATGAGGACCTGACGGAGGCAAGCAGAAGCCTTAAGTCCGCGATAGCAGCAAGAAACGAGCTGGTGGAGATGCCGCACGACAAGCAGAAGATCATGGATGCCATGTACTATGAGATGATCGATTATACGGTGGTTATCAAGCCGGGCTTTGAGGAACGCCTTAAGAATACTGCGGATGATAGTGACGCGCCGCTGTTTGATGCATACAAGCTGCGGGACAGCTTTCAGAGTGTAATGGTGGAGCAGTATCTTTCCAATTATATCCGTCTCGTGAAAGTATTTGCACAGGATGGCCTGTCACTGGAAGAGGCCTGTTCAGCAGCCGCCGGAGAGCTGAGCCGGGAGGTTGAGGTTGAAGTTGTTACTCCACCTGATTCAGCGGTACTTGATCCCAATTACACAGATAATTTTGCAATGTTCTTCAGACTGCTGCCCTATCTCCTTATAGCCATCATGGTAAATGTACTAAGTGCTATCCTTGTTACACTTAACAAGAAGGATC
>CACZNS010000181.1 GCA_902782575.1 uncultured Lachnospiraceae bacterium | reverse complement strand
TGAACCCCAGCTCCTCTCCCGCCACAGCCATGATAAAGTCCGTCTGCGGCTCGGAGATGAAATTGCCGTTTTTCACCGATCCCACCTCGTTGTTCTTGTACCCCTTTCCGGTCAGCTGGCCGGAGCCGATGGCAGTGATCGAATTCTGCTGCTGATACCCCTGCGTATTCTCGTATTTATCCGGCTGCAGCCACGCAAGGATACGAAGCTGCTGGTAGGTCTCGATGATCTCCTGTCCCGGCTGAAGGATCAGAAACAGCGCGATGGCAAAAGCCGGAACCGCGATCGCCAGAAACGCGCCGATGATCTTATATGAAAGCCCCCCGATATAGAGCATCGAACAGAAAATGACGATCACAACGAGACTCGTGGACAGATCCGGCTGTTTATAGATCAGATACCACGGTACCGCGACGAGAAAAAGCGCAAACAGCAAAGCAGGCGGCTTACTGATGCGATCCCTACGTTTCATGATAAACTGTGCAAAGAATAAAATCAATAATATTTTTGCCACCTCGGAGGGCTGGAACTGGATCGGCCCCAGAACGAGCCAGCGCTTCGCATGGTTGACCTCCCGCCCGAAGAGCCGGACCGCCGCAAGCAGCGCGATGGCGGCTCCGTAATAAAACCAGTAGAATTTCAGCAGGAACGAATAATCGATCAGGGATACGATCGTCATTCCGATCAGTCCGAGGATCAGTCCCTGGACCTGGTTGCTCTGTACGCTCTCCTTCGCGCTTCCGATCACGAAGATCCCGTAAACCGAAAGCGCCGCCGACACCAGGACCAGCGCAAAATTATAATTTCTGATACTGTATCTCCACTTCATAACTATCCCCCTGCCCTGCCGCAGCATCTATGCACAGCATGGATATCATAAATAACCGGGCTTCACAAAATCTCTATCACCGCAGCCACTTTATATCCCGAAGTTTGCCTCCGGCAAACTTCCAGCAGTTGGTGATATATAGTTTGCCCCCGGCAAACTATATATCACCAACTGCCTTAGTCCCCAATCGCCGCACTGCTCGGCACCTCCGCCTCTCCGGTGATGATGTCGCTCACATCCTCCAGACGGAAGTAATATTTGATCACATCCCGGGTGGCCTCCGCCGCGTTTGCCGAGGTATAGCCGTAGGCGATACGGGTCGCCACCGAGATACGCGGATTCTGATACGGCGCGAAGCCGATAAAAAGCGCATGGTTCGGCCGGGTGGTCACCAGCTGTGCGGTACCGGTCTTTCCCGCAACGAGCATCGGGAAATCGTCAAAAGCGTGATAGGTGGTCACCGCCGCCCGCATACCCATATGGATCGCGTCCCAGGTGGAAGAAGCGATGTCGATATTGTTCCTGACCTGCGGCGTATAATCGATGATCAGATTGCCGTTGGCATCCTGGATCTTATCCACCACGCTCAGATTATAGCATATCCCCCGGTTCGCCACGGTGTTTACATAGCGGGCGATCTGCACCGTTGTATAGGAGTGGGAGCCCTGGCCGATGGCGGAACGGACCGCGTCTATGTCGGAGACCTTGGGCTCGGATTCGGTGAGCTCGATCCCGCTCTTATCCGAAAGGCCGAACAGATCGCAGTATTTGGAGAGCTTGTCCAGACCCAACTGATTGTCGTAGAGACCGTTCAGGCCCGTGCTCATCCGGTAGCCCATTTCATAAAAGAAATAGTTGCAGGAGTTCTGGATGCCCCCCACGATGTCCAGGGAGCCGTGCTTTCCGGGATAGATCCAGCAGCGGGGCGGCCTTGTCTCGGAGTCGATCTTGTCAAACACACCCACGCACTCGATATGCTCTCCGATGTTTACCACGCCCTCCTCCAGCGCCGCCGCCGTGGTCACCGGCTTAAAGGTGGAGCCGGGGGCCGTCTTCTCCTGTGTCGCATAATTATAAAGCGGCAGGGATTTATCGTGGGCGATCATATTGAAATAATCCGCATCCACGGAATTCGCCATCTTATTATCGTCATAGCTGGGATAGCTCACCAGAGCCAGCACCTCTCCGGAGTTGGGGTCTGTCACCACACAGGAGCCCGAGCAGGGATCCAGGGCCAGCTGGGCCGGCGTAAGCTCCAGATTGGCGACCCTTGCCAGCATGAAATCAAAGGGAGCCAGGATCCCGTTCATCAGATTGGCCTTCGTATCCCCCTTCTCTTCTATGATCCCCTGTTCATAAAGGCAAAGGCAGATCTGCATCGGAGTGATGGATTCGTCCGCGATCATGTATTTATAGAGCTTCTTGGAAAAGCCGTTGTCCGAGCGCAGCCTGGTCTCGGTATAATCCAGAAGCTTTCCGTACAGCTCATCCGTGTCGGAATATCCGCTGTCCGCGCCGATCCTCTCGATGTCGATCCAGCCGTATCCGATGGCATCCCGCAGATATTCGCTGAGGGAGATCTCTCCCGCGAGCCAGGCCTGATTGACCGGATCCGCATCCTCCACCTTGGTCAGGTCGAATACCGCCGGAGCCTCCTGGAGCATTTCCACGATATAGCTTTCATAGACCTGCAGCTCCGGATCCAGCTCATTATAGATCGTGTGATTGGTCCTGAGCTCCGCATCCAGCATCGAGATCTCAGCGTTCAGCTTGTTCATGTAGGTGCCGTAGATCTCGGATTCCACCGTCCCGCTCTCCGCGGACGCCAGATGCGAGAGGGAAAATACGTTATTGTCAAACAGGGCATAATAAACGCTGTCAATGGGGATCACGATATCCGTGGCGCTTGCGGCCTCCTCCGGATCGTAATCCTTGATGTTCCGGATCTTTGATACCAGGATACCGGCGATCTTCTGCTCCAGGATCTTGTAGATCGCGCTCTGCAGATCCGAATCGATGGTCAGATACAGGTCGTTCCCGGCGATGGGAGCCGTGGCGTTTCCCGCCTCCGTCACCCGTCCCAGATTATCCACGAAGATCGTCTGCCGTCCCTTCGTTCCCTGAAGCGCCCGTTCCATGACCTGCTCGATCCCGGCCTTGCCGACCATGTCGTTCAGCTCGTACACATGATGGAAGGTATTCACCGCCTCCTCGTCATTGAGCTCCGCCAGCTCCTCATTGGAGATCTTGCCGGTATATCCGAGGATATGGGACATGCTGGGATCGTCTATATAGACCCGGACCGTATCCTCGGCAATGTTCACACCCTGCAGGGTATCCATGTTTTCCATCACCTCCGCCACTGTCTGTTCATTCACATCCGTCGCCACGTTGGAGGCGATGTACTTCTGGTAGGTGTTGGAAAAGAGGGCGAAACGGATCCGCAGGATCTTCAGGATCTGTTCCTTCGAATAGCCCTCCATCGGGGTAAAATCATAGCTTCCCTTTTCGTTTTCCACATAGCGTCCCACGCCGAACATTTTGCTTCCGCAAAGAAACTCGATGACCTGATCCGGCGTCGAATTCCTCTCGCGGATCAGCAGCTTGTCGATGGAGGTTTTTCCGTAGCAGTCCGCAATGAACCGGAGCAGTGCCGTTCCGGACACCGTAAACTGATAATTGCCGTTTTCATCCAGCACGATGTTGAAATCGTTGTCAAGCTTATCGCCGTTCCGCTCGATGATCTCCACGAGCCGCAGGATCGTATTGTTGATCTCCATGTCCTTGGTGGGGGTGGAATCATAATTATCCTCGATGGTAACGGAATAGGCCAGCTTATCCTGTGCGAGGACCTTTCCGTTTCGGTCATAGATGCTGCCCCGGGTGGCGTTGATGGTCCTCTCCCGCTCGATCTTTAAGGTAAAATCCTTCTGATAGGAGGAGCCGTTTACAATCTGCAGCACAAAAAAGCGCCGGACGAGCAGGCACATAAGGATCGTGAGGACCACCCCGAGCAGGAACATTCTGGAGGTGATCAGTCCGA
>CACZNS010000180.1 GCA_902782575.1 uncultured Lachnospiraceae bacterium | reverse complement strand
GTACAGTCTTCGAACTTGAACGATCGGATCGAGATGTTTCGTTCTTCATAAAGATATCTTCGGAATACAGTCAGGGCATCAGCATATGTTTTGATGGTCTTATCGCTCTTTACTGCCTGTTTTGGGAGATATATATTCAGGTATTCATTGGTCTTTGAAAAGAACAGCGATCTATTCAGGGAGGATGTCTTCATAGGCTGGCACCTCCGGAATAACTGCTTTTGATTTGCTGTCCATGTTTTGTACGATCCTGAATGCAGTATCAAGCTGGTGGTAATAATAGAAAGTATCTTCTACGCTTTTATGCCCAAGATACTTACTGAGGTATGGAAGCATAGAGCGAAGAGGTATTCCCTGTTCCATCCATAAATTCATGCGTTTCACAACAAATGTGTGCCTTAAGCTATGGACTGTTGGCTTGTCAGGGCAGGCAGGGGCAAAAGAAGTCGCATTCCAGGCTTCATTGAAACGCCTGTCTATGAGGCTGACAGACAGGAGATTGTTCATTTCTCTTGCCGGGAAAAACCATACAGAACGGTCATCGTATTCTTTCTTCAGCTGCGTCGTATACTGGATTAACAGTACTCGCAGGTCATCCGGGAGATATACAATCCTGTCCTTGTTGTCCTTACCGATCCTGATCAGTATGGTCCCCTTCTGTAGATCAACATCATCTTTTTTCAGCTTCCTGGCTTCGGACACACGAAGCCCGCAGCAGAGAAGAAGGCGGAACAGGACCCTGTACTCAATGGCAAGCCGACCGAAAGAGGCTATATTTACTCTGGGAGAATATTGATCGATCTTTTCGAACAGGGCATTGACCTCATCATCGCTCAGTACATGTATCTGCCGTTGTTTACCATGCGGCTTATGGGTGGGTATATAAGCCTCCTTTCCAATTGAAAGGAGGAACAGGCTGAACTGCCTTATAACGGAGGCTCTTCCCGCGATTGTTACGGCACAACAGTTATCAAAAGACCCAAGCCATGAATTCACCAGGTCTTTTGTGACTTCCGGATTAGATACACGGCGGTCAGCACAGAACTTATCAAACTGGTGGAGCGTATACTCTGCAGAATAATACAGGAACCCGGCATCCTGCTTTTTCCGGAGGAACAATTCGAGGTCATCAGAAAAACAACTGATAAATGGTGCTTTCATAATGATTCAGGCCTCCTCTCTTTTACTAACAGGCAGGTCTGATAACGAAAGCGGGCACAGCCTCATCCGATCTTCGTCCATGGACAAGTATTTCATAACGCTGGTCGGGTCAGTATGGCCAAGCGTATCCATAACGTCGCTTGCACCAGCACCACTGCGAAGTATGTTTGTTGCAAAAGTTCTCCGTGCGACATGGAAACCTCCATGCACAGCTTTCCTTTCAGGAAGGATACTCCAAAGGGCAATCGTACATGTTTTATTAGTCAGCTTTCCGTAGGGTGCCGTGTGGCGGATAAATACAAAATCAGAGCTGACCTGAGGACGTCCCTCCTTGATATATTTGTAGATTGCATTGCCCACAGAAACAGGCATAGGCAGCGTAAGTGAAGCTTTCGTCTTTTCTTGAACGATGGAGATTCTCCTATTGCGCCAGTCGATATCCTTGATTTTCAGGTTGATGACATCACTTGCACGGAGCCCCATCCTGAGACCTGTCATCACCATGGCGATCCTCCGGAGCGCGATAGGACTGTTACCACTGCTTTCCCTATACTGCTCGATCCTTTGGCACTGGTCTTCCGTGAGGATATCGATCACCTTTTCCCCGGGAGCACATCCGGGATCAATACACAAATGGAGATGCTTGTTTTTTATATGACCGGTGTCTTCAAGAAAGACGATAAATCTCCGTATGATCCCTAGGCATGTGGACTTTCCTTTAAAAGTCCTGTGCTGATCCTGAATGCAGAACTTCTGGAGAATACCTGCATCTATAATCTCGAATCCGGAATAGTTATGGTCCACAAGATACCTGCATAAACGGATGCATGGATAGCGGTACGATCGAAGAGTGCCAATATCATGGAATTCCCTATTCAGCAGGTCAAGGAATTCTTCGATTCCAGACCTGCACCATTCCGGCAGGGTATCGATTGAGGATGGGCTATATGTATACTTTCCTGATGGAATGATTTCACCATTCTCACAGAACTCGGCGAACAGATAGATCAACCGCCTCCAATGTTTCCAGTTCTTTGGAAGCAAAGGCATAACGCCCGAAAACCAGGCAGAGCTGATCCCAGGATGGTACCCGAGGGAATGGATGTCAAGAAACAAGAACAGTATATTCAAAGCATGTCTTGCGGTCATTAAAGACGTAGAACCATAGCCATGTGACCTCAGAGAATCTATGTAATCATCAATAGCAGCAAGAAATTCATCAGCAGGAAAGTCCTGGCTTTCGTCTGCCAAAGCAGCTATTTGGACTTTTATAGACTCATCGAATTTCTCCAGGTCTCCAACATATGGCGCATACTTCTCATTGAGAAACAGGGAGTAGCCAGGGGGGCATTTTTGCTGGTCACTCATGAATTTAAAAAAACGGCGGGCATGTCCAAGGTAAGTTGCCCTGGTTTTGTGTGAAAAGCAGAATTCAGATGAATAGTACGAAACAATATCCGGATAAGATATCTCCGAAACAGAGTTTCTGCCGCGATCTTCAAAAAAGAGCAGCATTCCTGCAAGCTTATTCCGAGCCAGTACCCATGAACCAGATGTATAATGGTCCTTACAAGAAAACAGATAATCATCAAGGCTGGATCTCATCGTTTTGCATAAGCGGTCATAGGTGGAACGATTCAGGTATAAATGTCGATCCAGGACAGTTCCGGTACACCTTAATTCTTCAAGTTGCTGCATGTACTGGTTCCAGATGCTGTATAATGAAGGGATTTTCTTTTGCCGGAGTTCAGATATCCATTCAAATACAACCGTTGATTCCCACTGCTTCTCATGTTCATGCATGAATAGCTGAAATTGACGGTAACACTCCCTGTGAGAATTGATGCTGCTCAGGCAAACATCTTTGGTTTTGAGAAAACGCATCATGTCGGCCACAGTTTCATCGTATGACTTCATAGAGCCACCTCCTTATATTTGATGGTTCTATGATGATATATTTGATAATCGTTATCCTCATCATTTTTCCAAGAAACCGTGAGATTTTCAGGCAAATATAAAACCTGAGGATAATAATTCTATGAGGATAAGCCTGTAATGATATAGATCCTGTCCGCTACAGTGATGTCTGCTAACATAGGACTGTCCTCAACGTTCTGATTGCTGCTTCCAGCAGT
>CACZNS010000179.1 GCA_902782575.1 uncultured Lachnospiraceae bacterium | reverse complement strand
TTCATCAAGCAGGATGATGGGCGCCTCCTTAAGGAATGCCCTTGCTATGGATATCCTCTGCCTCTCACCGCCCGAGAGTTCACTTCCGTTCTCTCCGATATATGTATCGTACTTATCGGGAAGCAGATTCACGAACTCCTCACAATTGGCAAGCCTGGCGGCTTCCATGACCTCTTCATCGGTTGCTCCGCTCTTACCGATACGGATATTTTCCTTCACGGAATTATTAAAGAGAGTCACATCCTGAAAAACTATCGAGTAATTCGTAAGCAGTGTTTCGGGATCTATATTCGAGATATCCTCCCCTCCCAGAGTGATCTTTCCTTCATTCACATCCCAGAACCTTGCGGCCAGTCTTGATATGGTCGTCTTGCCGCCTCCGGAGGGACCGATCAGTGCCGTTACCTGCCCCTGCTTTGCCGTGAAGCTTACATCCTTAAGGACATCCGCAGCGTCATCGTATTTGAACCCGACATGATCAAAGACTATGTCATATCCCTTATTATTCATTTCTTCAGTGCCTGTCTGCATGGGAGTGGAAAGCACCTCATCAAGCCGCTCGCACTGCACGCCGCATGAAATGATAGCGGCAAAGTTCTGAAGGGTGATCTGCATGGGGTCATAGAGCCTTGCCACCAGCATAAGGAACATGAAGAACGTAAGTATGCTGATCTCTCCTGCTGCGAACAACGCACCTCCCACAACCGCAGTGGTACCGATACCGATCTTTAAGATTATGGCTGCCGAATTGACATATACCCCCATTTTAATTTCGGTAAGCAGTGCTTCTTTCTCCACATTCCTGATCCTGCCTTCCAGCTCATCCATATAGATGTCTTCCGCATTATTGGCACGAAGATCCCGTACGGATTCCAGACATTCCTGTATCCCGTCTGTCATGGCGAGCTTTACTGCGGAGTTTTTTCGGACTGCATTTTTCTCCGCTCCTGAGCAGGTGATTATGATGATAAATGCCACCGGGATGACCCAGAAGCTTGCAAGCACCATCCGCCAGTCAAAAGCAAAGAACAGGCTTATTCCCACTAAGGTCACTGATATCACGGCTCCGATGAGCTCCGGTATCCAGTGGCTGGAGGCAGTCTCTATCTGCGCACAGTCCCCCATGATATTTGTCGTAAGATCCGCGATATTCTTCTTGCCGAAATAGGACAGCGGAAGCTTTCTCAGCCTTTCGGCTATCGTCGTCCTTCTGACGCCGCTTTCCCTGTAAGTTGTCAGGAATGTGGCATTATACTGTATGAAGTTGGTCACCGCTATGAGAAGGATAACGATAACGGAACCCGCCGCATAAAAAGGAACCCTTTCCCTTGTAAGTGTTCCCTCCAGAAGGTCCTTTATCAGACAATACAGGATCCCCGCAGGCATCATAAGCGCGATATTCGTTATCGTTACGCTCAGGCATGCCTTTATCATATCTGCCGCTCCCTGCCTCGACAGGGCATATTTATGCTGTAATCTCTCTGTCACTGCCCATGAAGGCTTTGAGACATCAGAAAAACTCTTTAAGTTTTTTTCATTTTTTTTCATCTTCATACACCTACCTTCCACTCGATAGATCTTGAGTATTCGTCAAACATCCGCCTGTACAGACCGTCCTTATTCATCAGTTCTTCATGACTGCCGCTTTCCGTGCACTGTCCGTCATCCATAACAAAGATACGATCTGCATTGGTTACCGTACTTAATCTGTGAGCGATCATGATAAGCGTCCTGTCCTTTGAAAGCTCTTCAAAGGCAGCCTGCACCTTTACCTCGTTATCAGGATCCGCGAATGCTGTCGCTTCATCCAGTATCAATATCGGTGCATCCTTAAGCACCGCCCTTGCTATGGTTATCCTCTGCTGCTCACCGCCCGAGAGGTAGGTACCCTTTTCACCTATCACCGTATGTATCCCCTTCGGAAGCTTTTCTATGATATCCATGCACTGTGCCTTTTTAAGAGCTTCAAGAACCTCTGCTTCGTCAGCATCCGGTCTTGCCATTCTCACATTTTCAAAAATGGATTTCTTTATGAGACGGCTGTCCTGAAATACAAAGGATACCCGCTTCATAAGCTCGGCTGAGGGTATGTCCTTCACATTTACACCCCCGATCAGGATTTCTCCTTCGCTTACATCAAAGAATCGGACCATCAGCTCTGCCAGCGTCGTCTTGCCCGATCCCGAAGGACCGACCAATGCCACATGCTCTCCCTGAGTGATTTTTATCGATACATTCTTTACCGCTTCCCTTGTCGCGTCCTTATACCTGTAGGTAACGCCTTTAAGCTCCACACTGTTATCTGCCGGTGTCATGCCGCTTTTATTATCCGCAAGCGGCTTAATCTCCATGACCTGCAGGACGCGTTTAAGAGCATCGATCAATGTCATCTCTGCCTCTCCCGAATAAGCCACCTTGGTAAGCGCCACGGTGATAAGAGGTGTCACGATGATATAGTACATAATGTTCAATATGAGTCCCGCCGTGATCCCGTCCCTTGAAAAGGCAAATGCAGCAATGACGATAAAGGCAAAGATCGCATTGATACAGGTCATAAATCCCGTCATCGGCATCCGGAGCATCAGTGTATAATCGGTTGCCCATTTCCCGAATCCGTCTATGCATTCCTTGAACCTTTTAAAAGAATGAACGGTCTGTCCGAAGGTCTTTACCACCGGCACGCCCCTGACGTACTCGGTAGCCTCGCTGCTCATGGTCTCAAGCGCGTTCTGATATTCAGCCATCTTTTCCTGCATTCCCTTCCCCATCATGGACATCATGACAGCAAAGCCCAAAACCGCCGGTATCATACAGATCAGGCCTATCCTCCAGTTAAAGGCAAATATCAACACCATAAGCCCTATCGGGGTTACGGCAGCCACCGTTTTATCCGGCAGCTGATGTGCTATAAAGCTTTCCGTTGCGGCGGTCGAATCGTTTACGATACGCCTGATCCTGCCTGTTCCGTCTTCGTCAAATACGCCCAGCGGAAGCGTTATGATTCTCCTCATAAGCGAGCTCCTCATATTCGCCTGAACCCTGAATGCCGCTATATGCGTACACAGAAGCGCCACGATATAGATGAGCAGGGATGCTACCGTAAGGATCACTGCCTGCCAGGCGTAATGCCTAATCTGCGGCAGACCTTCACCGTTAACCGCGATACTGATGATCTTCCAAAGATCATAGTAGGGAATGAGCACTATCACAGCGCTTATCCCGGCTATAAATCTGCCCAGCGTGATGAGGTGCTTATGCCCTCCCGCATACTGTCCGATCAGCTTCATATGATCGAATTTTTGTGTTTTGTCCAACATTTTTTCCTCCTGTTTCCGGTTAGTTATCACTAACCTGTATTTGATAACAAACGCCATTAAAAAAGAGCCTTGCGGCTCTTAATTTAATCCCATGATCTTAAACCATCCCGGCATGAAAAACTCCTGTATGGTGCTTAAGTATTTATCGATCTTTGCTTCGTCGCAATCATGTATGATCGGTTCAAAGCATGCCGATAAATATGCCGAAAGCAGCATATGCAGCTCCTCCTCATCGATATCGGACGCAGGATATCCTTTTTTCTTAAGATCCCTTATGGCATCCATCAGTTCCTTCTGGTTTTCATATGCATATTCGTGAATGAAGTTCTCATATCCGGTCCCGGCGGAACCTGTCAGGAGCAGCTTGAATTCGTCCCTTCTGGGAAGTATCACTTCCCTGACCATATCAATAAATGATTCGCCGAATATATCGTTTTTCCTTGCCTGAGCATCAACGAGACTGTGCTTTCTTTCCGTATGCTTCGCTGTCCAGGTCTTTATCTCCTCGATCAAAGGCTCAACCATGGCGTTAAACATGGCTTCCTTATCTGCGTAGTGTCTGTATAGTCCGGCGGAAGTCATTCCTGCGCGGGCTCCGATGCTGCGTATTGACGCGGCCTCAAAGCCCTTCTCAAGGAATTCTTCTTTTATCGCCTTGTTTACCTTTATATGGCTTAAAGTCTTATCTCTTGGCATTTGCGTATTCTGTGTTATCTTATCATCGTTCGCAATCATGCGGAGTTCAATGATCCGTAACAGAGCCTATTGTACAGGAAAGCATCGCATAGCCTGACGACGCGACAATCTCTGAAAGACCCTCCTCTGTTTCATCCAGTTTGGAGAGCAGGACAACCTCTTTTCTGCCTATATCCGCTGTCGCCCATCTTCCTTCTGTTTTGTTGAAGGCATTTTCAATGCGCCTCGCGCAGTTTGAACAGTGCATCCCGTCAACGCTCAGAGTATACCGGTTCGGATAATTGGCTCTGTTCCTGTCACGAACCCTGATCTTCTTATCAACCGGTTCTCTCGTGCCGCAGCACGATGACCCGCAGCGTATCCTTTTGATCGTACCATATATCGCTGCTGATATGATCAAAACAAGAACTGCTGTGATTACTAGATTTCCCATTTTATGCTTTTCATTCGCTGTGATCAGTCAATGCTGATCGTGTGTTAATGATATACTCCGCTATTTGTGGGGAGTTATTCTTCCCGGTAAATACACCGGCAAATTAGTTAGCTGCTACTAACTTTAGTATATTAACATATGTTTAAGATAAAATCAATAGACTCTTATGCCCGGTCTCATAAGCACTGTTCGTAACCGGAGTGCCATTCCTCTCATCTTATGATATATGCATCAACTATTTCTCCGACATACATGACATGGATGAATTGTAAATGGATACTGCTTAACACCGGGAGTCTTAATCACTTCAGCATCTTCCAGTTCAAGCTCCGCTTCTTTTACCTTGTCTATATTAAATCCTGACTCCCATCCGCAGATTTTATTGATCCTGGGATCCGGATTTCCCAAAGGAATGCTTATACTAAATTCTCCTGTTCTGTCCAGCTGACCCTTTGTAAAGCGTCCCTGTCTTACATATACATTAAATGTGGTTTTGCTCCATATGTACCAAGATGCCCCAAGCCTATGACCATAGAATTAAACTGATCTGCGCTGGTATTAAGCAATATCCCTTTAGGTAAAGCTTTTATGATCAGATTAGCATAGTCGCTAACATTCACCTTTACCTTCATTTGATCCATCTTGATCTTATATTTAGCCGCATTTGACAGTGCGCAGCTATTGAAATATATAATAAAACGCTCACTATCCAAAATCAATGTATTGATAAGGC
>CACZNS010000178.1 GCA_902782575.1 uncultured Lachnospiraceae bacterium | reverse complement strand
GGGCTCTTTCCTATCTGAGCGACAATTATTACTACAGCGACAGGGTGGGAGGCATCGCCTTCTATCATTTCATCGACTCCCTGGAGAAGGATTTCGACAAGCGCAAATCCGAGCGCGTGGCGAAGGCCCTTTCGGAAACCCTCTCCATCCTGCTGCATAAGGACAATTTCATGGTCGATATCACCGGCGAAAAGGATGCGCTGGATTCGGCGGTGGAGGTGTGCGGAAGGATCACAAAGCGGCTGAGTACCGAGGCTTCCGCTCCGGCGAAGGTCCGCTTTGACCGGAAAAAGCTGAACGAGGGCTTCCGCTCCGCTTCCCAGGTACAGTATGTGGCAAAGGCCGGAAACTACCGCAGGTGCGGCCTTCCCTACCGCGGCGAACTGAAGGTGCTGCGGGTGATCATGGGCTATGATTATCTCTGGAACAATATCCGGGTGCTGGGCGGCGCGTACGGCTGCTCCTCCATGTTCTCGAAGGCGGGAGAAGCTTATTTTGTGACCTACAGGGATCCTCATCTGAAGAATTCCCTGAGGGTCTTTAACGAGGCCGCGGATTATATCAGAAACTTCAAGGTCGGAACGAGGGACATGACGAAGTTTGTGATCGGCACCATCTCCGATCTGGACACGCCCCTTACGCCCAGGGCGGAGGGAAGCAGGAGCCTTCTGGCCTTTATGTGCTACCAGACTGACGAGGATGCGCAGCGGGAGAGGGACGAGATCCTTGCCTGCACGGAAAAGGAGATAAGGGAGCTTGCTCCTTATCTGGAAAAGGTCATGTCCGAAAACGCGCTCTGCGTGGTGGGAGCCGAGGAGAAGATCGATGAGAACCGGTCCGTCTTCGGCACAACGGAGAATCTCTTTTGAGCGGCCCCTTCCGGAGCGGCTTTGTGACCATCGTCGGGCGCTCAAACGTAGGCAAGTCCACGCTGATGAACCGTCTGATCGGCATGAAGATCGCCATCACCTCCGCGAAGCCCCAGACCACGCGTAAGAAGATCCGGACGGTCTATACGGATGAGGACGGACAGATCATCTTCCTCGATACGCCCGGCATGCATATCGCAAAGAACAAGCTCAGCGAATATATGGAAAAGGCGGCGGAGGGAACCCTGGTCGAGGTGGATCTGATCCTCTGGGTGGTGGAGCCCGAGGCAAGGATCGGCGCGGGAGACCGGGATATCGCCGGGAAGCTTAAGGAAGCGGGAAAGCCCGTGATCCTTGTGATCAATAAAGCCGATACCTTAAAGCGGGAGCAGATCCTGCCGGTCATAGACCGGTACAGGGAGGAGCTTCCGTTTCGGGCCATTGTCCCGGTATCGGCCCTGAAGGGAGAGGGAGTGTCCGATCTCCTGAAAACGATCATCCGGGAGCTGCCGGAGGGCCCGGCTCTTTATGATGAAGAAACGGTGACCGATGAGACCGTCCGGGCGCTCTCCGCGGAGATCATCCGGGAGAAGGCCCTGCGGGATCTGAAGGAGGAGGTGCCTCACGGGATCGCCGTGGAGATCGAGCAGATGAAGGAGGGGGAGAGGATCACGGAGATCCACGCCGCCATCATCTGCGAGCGGGACAGCCATAAGGGCATCATCATCGGAAAGGGCGGCTCCATGATCAAGAGGATCGGGAGCGAGGCCCGGAGGGATATCGAGGAAATGCTTGAGGCCCATGTCAATCTGCAGCTTCGGGTCAAGGTGCGGAAGGACTGGCGGGATAATGAAACGATGCTGAAGAGTTTCGGATATAACGCGAAGGAACTCTGAGGGATGCGGGAGACGGTAAATACGGCGGGAATGATCCTGCGCACGGCGGATTATGCGGAATATGACAGGAGAATGGTGGTCCTGACCTCCGAAATGGGCAGGATCACGGTCTTTGCCAGGGGAGTCAGAAGGCAGGGCAGCAGGCATATGGCGGCCACGGAGCCCCTGGTTTTCGGCGGCTTCAAGCTCTTTGAGGGAAAGAGCGCCTATAATCTCCAGGATGTGGAGATCGTCAATTATTTCGAAAAGATCCGCTCCGACATGGAAAATATGTGCTATGCCTCTTATTTTGCGGATCTTACGGAGCATGTGACCAGAGAGAACAATGATGAATCCGAGATCCTGAAGCTCCTGTACCGCTCGCTGCAGGCCCTTATGACCTCATCCATCGATAACCGGCTCGTCCGTTCCGTTTTCGAGCTGAAGCTGGTGCAGCTTCAGGGGCTCTATCCCGGAGTGCCGGGAATGCCGGGGCTGCTGAAAGGCACGGCGGAGGCCATGGTGTATCTTGCCGGGGCGCAGATCAAAGATCTGTTTTCCTTTAAGGTAAACGTGGAAACCGCCGGACAGCTTGCGCAGACGGCGGATTCTTACAGAAAAAAGTATATACCGGGGGCATTTAAAAGTCTTGAAGTGATGCAGGAGATGGGATATACTTAATCTCTGCGGATTTCAGGGACTGTGACTGTAGAGCAGTTCCTTAAATTTTGGGTGAACGAATAAAGCAATTGCGCTTCCCTGAGCCACAGACGCCATCAGCAGGGAATATGGGGCTCACGATACGGCGATTGCCGGATTCGCAGGCTGTATATATGAGGCGAAGGGCTGTCCGGCCTTTACCGGGACAGCGATCGGGGGAAATGGCAGGAAAGAGAAAAAAGAAGATAAGTAAACGAAGAAAGAGGGTCTTTTTCGCAAGGGCGATGTTCAGCATACTCGTGCTGTTCCTTTTGGCGCTCGTTGCCTTCGCGGGGTACCGGATCTTCAGCAACATCAATCTGGATCTGGCAAAGGACACCGGTACGGAGCGGACGACGATCCGTCTCACCGGCGGCAGCGGGATCGAGGAGATCCTGATCGAGCCCTTTGACGAGAGCCTTTATGATGTGAGCGGTCTGGAAAAGATGGTGAGGGATACGACGGCCTCCTTCGGAAACGACATGGAGTTTAAGGATCTGACCGTGGAGGACGGAAACGCGAAGATCACCTTCAGCTTTAAGAACGCGGATACCCTTTCCGCCTATCACAGGGTGGTCTTTAATGCCGGCACCATCGACAGCCTGAAGGAGGTGGGGGTGCAGATCCCCGAGGATGCCCTGAAGGCGGGAGGGAATCACGCGGTCGTTCTGGGAGACGCCCTTGATGCCGCCGGGCCGAAGATCTCCGCCGAGGTGGATATCGTGGTCCCGAAGAAGATCCGCTTCAGCTCGGGCAGCGTCTCCGTGGACGGGAAGAACGCGAAGAAGGCCACCGTCAATACGGAGGGCGGCAGTACGGCATTGATCGTGTATTGATATTTGGTTTACATAAAATATTCTAAACGGGAGAACGGATATGGAAAAATCAATGGAAAAGATCGTGGCACTGGCGAAGGGACGCGGGTTTATCTACCCCGGCTCCGAGATCTACGGGGGGCTGGCAAATACCTGGGATTACGGGAATCTGGGCGTCGAGCTTAAGAATAATGTAAAGAAGGCCTGGTGGCAGCGGTTTGTGACCGGGAATAAATACAACGTGGGCGTGGACTGCGCCATCCTTATGAATACCCAGACCTATGTGGCCTCCGGGCATATCGGGAGCTTCTCCGATCCGCTGGTGGACTGCAGGGAGTGCCATGAGAGGTTCCGTGCGGACAATATCATCGAGGACTGGGCAAAGGAAAACGGCGTGACCCTGGAATCCTCCGTGGACGGCTGGTCCAATGAGGAGATGATGGATTATATCAAAAAGAACGCCATCCCCTGCCCCACCTGCGGCAAGCACAACTTCACCGATATCCGTCAGTTCAACCTGATGTTCAAGACCTTCCAGGGAGTGACGGAGGATGCGAAGAACGTGGTGTATCTGAGACCGGAGACGGCCCAGGGCATCTTCGTGAACTTCAAGAATGTGCAGCGGACTTCCAGAAAGAAGGTTCCCTTCGGCATCGGACAGATCGGAAAATCCTTCCGTAACGAGATCACTCCCGGAAACTTTACCTTCCGGACCAGGGAATTCGAGCAGATGGAGCTGGAATTTTTCTGCAAGCCCGGTACGGATCTGGAGTGGTTCAAATACTGGAAACAGTACTGCATCGATTTCTTAAAGGATCTGGGCATTAAGGACGAGGATCTGCGCACCAGGGATCATGATCCCGCGGAGCTGGCCTTTTATTCCAAGGCGACCACGGATCTGGAGTTTCTATTCCCCTTCGGCTGGGGCGAGCTCTGGGGCATCGCTGACCGGACGGACTACGACCTGTCCCAGCACCAGAAGACCTCCGGCGAAGACATGCAGTATTTTGATGATGAGACAAACGAGAAATATCTGCCCTACGTTATCGAGCCGTCTCTGGGAGCGGACCGTGTGGTCCTTGCCTTCCTCTGCGAGGCCTACGACGAGGAGGAGCTTGAGGGTGGGGATATGCGGACCGTGCTCCGGTTCCATCCCGCGCTGGCACCCGTAAAGATCGGTGTGCTTCCCCTCTCCAAGAAGCTCTCGGAGGGTGCGGAGAAGGTATATGAGGTGCTTTCGAAGCATTATAACTGCGAGTTTGACGAAAGAGGAAATATCGGCAAGCGCTACAGGAGACAGGACGAGATCGGCACGCCCTACTGTGTGACCTATGATTTTGATTCCGAGACGGATCATGCGGTTACGGTGCGGGAGCGCGACAGCATGCAGCAGGAGCGCATCGCCATCGATAAGCTGGAGGAATACTTCCGGGGGAAATTTGATCTGTAGGATCATAAGACATGATATGGGAAGCGGCAGTGTGCGGAGGCTTCCGCAAGGCCGCGGACGGTAAGAAGGAGAGACGGAGAAAATGAAAAAATACGGAGTAAACGAGCTGAGGAGGATGTTCCTCAATTTCTTTGAAAGCAAGGAGCATCTGAAGATGAAGAGCTTCTCGCTCGTGCCTCACAACGATAATTCACTGCTGATCATCAATTCCGGCATGGCGCCCCTGAAGCCGTACTTTACCGGCCAGGAGGTACCGCCCCGGAGAAGGGTTACCACCTGTCAGAAGTGCATCCGGACCGGGGATCTGGAAAACGTGGGAAAGACGGCCCGCCATCTGACATTCTTTGAGATGCTCGGAAACTTTTCCTTCGGGGACTATTTCAAAAGGGAGGCTCTCCACTGGTCCTGGGAGTTTCTGACGGAGGTCGTGGGGCTGGATAAGGAAAGGCTCTACCCGTCGGTATATATGGAGGACGACGAGGCCTACAGGATCTGGACGGAGGAGCTGGGCGTGGCTCCGGAGAGGATCACCCGCTTCGGCAAGGATAAGGAAGGAAAGTGCGACAATTTCTGGGAGCACGGCGCCGGCCCCTGCGGTCCCTGCTCGGAGATCTATTACGACAGGGGAGAGAGGTTCGAATCCGGAAAGACCGAGGAGGTGGAAAACGCGGAGGGGTTCCTTGTGGGAAAGGATACCGACCGCTACATGGAGGTCTGGAACGACGTTTTCACCCAGTTTGACAACGACGGAAACGGCAATTACACGGAGCTCATCCAGAAGAACATCGACACCGGCATGGGGCTGGAGCGCCTTGCGGTGGTGGTGCAGGATGTGGAGTCCGTCTTTGATATCGATACGATGCGGGCGATCCGGGACGCCATCTGCCAAAAGGCTAATGTGAAGTATCTCTCGGAGAGACTGACCGATATTTCGATCCGCATCATCACCGACCATATCCGCTCCGTCACCTTCATGATCTCGGACGGAATCCTTCCCTCCAATGAGGGGCGGGGCTATGTGCTCCGCAGGCTGATCCGGAGGGCGGCGCGCCACGGCAAGCTGCTGGGAATGGACGGCACCTTCCTTACGGATCTGGCGCAGGTGGTGATCCGGGATTCCAGTGACGGTTATCCGGAGCTTGAGGAGAAGAAGGATTTCATCCTGAATGTCCTGAGCCAGGAGGAAAATAAATTCGCAAAGACCATCGACGCCGGGCTCTCCGTGCTGATGGAGATGGCGGCAGACCTGCTGAAAACCTCCGAGTTCACGGAGATGACGGATGAAATGCAGCGCTCGGGCAGGAAGATCTTAAGCGGAGAGGATGCCTTCCGGCTTTACGATACCTACGGCTTCCCCTTCGAGCTGACGAAGGAGATCCTTCTGGAAAAGGGCTACGGGGTGGATGAGGAAGGCTACCGCAAGGCCATGAAGGAGCAGAGCGACAGGGCCAGGAACGCCCGCAAAAAGTCCAATTACATGGGCGCGGACGCTACGGTCTATGAGCAGATCGACGCGGGGATCAATTCCGAATTCATCGGCTATGACAGGACAGAGGCGGAGGGCAGGATCGTTGCACTGTGCCGGCTTTCCGATGCCTCGGGCAGCGGAGAGGATGCCGTGGAGGAGGCCCTGACGGACGGGATGACCGGTGCCGTCATCACGGATGTGACTCCCTTTTATGCCACAAAGGGCGGACAGATCGGCGATACCGGAGAGATCATCTGCGGCGAGAGCGTGTTTACGGTCAAAGCCACCGAGAACGTGGCCGGGAGCAAGATCGCCCATATCGGTGTGGTCACGAGGGGAATGTTTAAGAACGGGGATACCGTAACCCTTAAGGTAGATGAGGCCGGCCGGGCCGCCACCTGCCGCAACCATTCGGCAACGCACCTGCTGCAGAGCGCTCTGCGGGATGTGCTGGGGACCCATGTGGAGCAGTCCGGCTCTTATCAGGATAAGGAAAAGACAAGGTTTGACTTCTCCCATTTCGAGGCGATGAAGCCGGAGGAGATCAAAAGGGTCGAGCAGGAGGTCAATGAGAAGATCGCGGAGCAGATCCCGGTGGTGACCGAGGTGCTGTCTCTGGAGGATGCGAAGAAGACCGGTGCCATGGCCCTCTTTAATGAGAAATACGGCGAAAAGGTCCGCGTGGTGGAGATGGGAGATTATTCCAGGGAGTTCTGCGGCGGGACCCATGTGAAAAATACGGGAGACATCGTTTCCTTCAAGATCCTCTCCGAATCCGGCATTGCAGCCGGTGTAAGAAGGATCGAGGCGATCACCGGGGAGAATGTCTTCAAATATTATGCAGAGGTGGAGGAGAGGCTGAATCAGGCTGCGGAAGCGGCAAAGACGACGCCGGATGCCCTGATCGACAGGATCGGAAAGATGCAGGAGGAGATCAAGGCCCTGAAGTCCGAGAATGAATCCCTGAAGTCGAAGGCGGCCAGAGACGCTCTGGGTGATGTGATGGACAGCGTGAAAGAGGTGGGAGGCGTGAAGCTCCTTGCCACAAGCCTTGAGGGCGTGGATATGAACGGCCTGAGAGATCTGTCCGACCAGCTTAAGGCAAAGCTCGGAGAGGGCGTTGTGGTTCTTCTGAGCAATCTGGAGGGCAAGGTGAACATCGTGGTATCCGCCACGGACGGTGCCCTGAAGAAGGGAGCACACGCGGGGAACCTGGTGAAGGATATCGCGGGCCTTGTGGGCGGAGGCGGCGGAGGCCGTCCGAATATGGCCCAGGCAGGCGGAAAGAATCCCGCCGGCATCCCGGATGCGCTGAAGAAGGCCGTGGATGCCCTGGCGTCCCAGATCCACTGAGGGCGGCCGGAGACATTCCGGCATGCAGGAGAAGCTGAGGGCGGCCGGAGACATCCCGGCGTCCCGGATGCGCTGAGGGCGGCCGGAGATATCTGGCATCCCGGATCCGCTGAAGGCGGTTGAGGGTTTCAAACGTTTAAGTTATCTCTCCGCCGGGTAAAAAAAGATTTAAGCGAAATGACCAAAAGAACAGTCCGTTTTCGACGGACTGTTTTTCGCTTTTTCGGAAGAAAATCAAAATTTAACCAAAATATTCCAACATTATTGTTGATTTATTCGTCAAATTGATGTAATATAAAAGACGTAAACGTTTAAGAAAATTTTTCTTAAACCAAGTTTATTCTCAAAGGAGGAAAAGTAAATGAAAAAGAAACTGGTAAGTGTACTTCTTTCAGCTACGATGGCTGCTGCACTGCTTGCAGGCTGCGGCGAAGCTGCCGCACCGGCGGAAGCACCTGCGGCTGCGGAAGAGGCAGAAGCAGAGGCACCGGCTGCAGAAGAGGCAGAGGCTCCGGCAGAAGCTGACGCGGAAGCGGAAGCACCTGCAGCAAGCGGCGATCTGGCGATAGAAGGCCTGAAGGGACCGATCTCCACCGAAGGCGCTGCAAACGAGCTGGCTTACAAGGGACCCATCAGCTATATGCATTTCTCGACATCCGAGGAAGCTGACGGCAACGGCGGTTCCGACGGACACAGAACAGCGATCGCAGCCTGGGAGGCAGGCCACCCGGACATCCAGCTGGAGCAGGAAGTTCTGGCAAACGGCGATTATAAAGTACAGATCCAGACATATGAGTCTTCAGGCGAGCTCCCTGACGTATTCCTTCTTCAGGGCATGAACGCCATCAGCTGGGCAAACCACGGCGATCTGGTAGATCTGACAGATGCCATCAAGAATTCTCCGTATGCTTCCCAGTATAATATGGACTATCTTGTACCTCATACGGTAGACGGCAAGTATTACGGCTTCCCGGTTCTGACCGGCGGTACCTGCACGGTAGTTGTTTATGATTCCAATCTCTGGAAGGAAGCCGGCTTTGATTCCTTCCCGACCACATGGGATGACGTAGAGAAGGCAAAGGCTTACTTCGACGAGCAGGGCATCGATACCCTCGGCTTTGGTAATCAGGGTCAGTGGAACCTGAACTCCTGCTTCGTTTCCTGCCTTGGCTATCAGTACACCGGCACAGACTGGTTCTCAAGCATCATCGCAGGCGACGGCAAGGCTGCTTTCACGGATAAGGAATTCGTGGACGCTCTGAAGGAGACCCAGTATCTCTTCCACGATGCAGGCCTCTTCAACAGCGACTTCAACATGAAGACGAACGAGGATGCACGTGAGCTTTACATCGCAGGCGACTGCGCAGCTTACATCTGCGGTAACTGGGATGTGGATTACATCAAAGAGACTCTGAAGAACGAGGATCCCGAAAAGTATGCGGCTACGAAGTTCGCGGTTCTGCCGAAGGCTAAGGATGCCACCAAGTATGAGAAGTTCCAGAACACCGGTCTTGGCTACTCTGTAGCGATCAACTCCAAGGTTGCTGATGATCCGGACAAGCTGGCTGCCTGCATCGACCTGGCTGAGTACCTGACAGGTCCTGCATTCGCTGAGTATGTCGGCAAGTACTATGCACTGGGCGGCTTCACAAAGGCTGACGTGGATCTGTCCTCTCAGGATCAGTTCGTACAGGATTTCTACAACTTCTCCTATGTTGATAATAAGGGCTGCGAGATCTATGACTCTTATGTAGACGGCTCCGTATGGTCGGTTCTGAATACCGAGATGCAGGAGATGGTCAACGGCGACAAGAAGCCGGAGGAGGTTGCGGCTGATACCCAGAAGGCTTATGAGGAGTATCTGGCAGGCAAGTAATCATCACTGCTGTGACTGAATGAATTTCAAAGGGTTTCCGGTCTGATGGCCGGAAACCCTTACTGAATAATCATTTTTCCGACGGGGCGCAAAGCGCCTCGCAAAGGATGGGGGGACAGGCTTATGCTCCAATCGATCAGACCCAGGGGAAGAGTGATCTTTGCTTATCTTTTTCTCCCGGTTGCACTCTTTATCTTTACCGTCTTCGTGCCGCTGGTTGCGGCGCTCGTTTACAGCTTTTATGACTGGAAGGGCGGCCAGCTGAAGGACGCTCCGTTCGCGGGGCTTGCCAATTACACCAAGCTGCTTCACGACGAGGTTTTCTGGTCCGCGTTCAATCACAACATCTTTCTGGT
>CACZNS010000177.1 GCA_902782575.1 uncultured Lachnospiraceae bacterium | reverse complement strand
ATCCCGTACCTTGAGGCGCAGGAGACCTATGGTACGGACAAGCCGGATCTGAGGATCGACCTGACCCTGACGGATGTATCGGATCTGCTGGGAGGCTGCGGCTTTGAGCCGTTTGCGGAGGGAAATGTCATAAAAGCCGTTGTGGTCCGCGGGTTTGAGGGATCGCGCAAGGTGATCGACAAGCTCTGTGCGGATGTGGAGGTGGTCTCGGGAGGGAAGCCGTACTGGTTCAAGGTCGGTGAGAATCGCGAGATCTCAGGAGGGATCGCGAAGTTCCTGAAGGAGCGGGAAGCAAAGGTGATCGATGCTCTCGGCCTTTCAAACGGAGACTTCGTGGGACTTTCCGCCGGAAATAAAGCACAGGCTCTGAAGACAGGCGGTGTGCTGATCAAGACACTGGGAGCAGCGGTTCCGGGACATATGAAGAAGGAGTCGTATGAGTTCTGCTGGATCGTGGATTTCCCGATGTATGAGATCGGTGAGGAAAGCGGAGAGCTGGAGTTCTGCCATAATCCCTTTTCGATGCCTCAGGGGGGTCTGAAGGCACTTGAGGAAGAGGATCCGCTGAAGATCCTGGCTTATCAGTATGACCTTGTGGTAAACGGTGTGGAGCTTTCAAGCGGTGCTGTGCGAAATCACGATCCGGAGATCATGGTGAAGGCCTTTCAGATCGTAGGGCTTGGCGAAGAGGATGTGAAGGCGAAGTTTCCGGCTATGTATAATGCATTCTGTTACGGCGCACCGCCTCATGCCGGGATCGCGCCCGGAGTGGACCGGATGGTCATGCTGATCGCGGGGGAAGAGAGCATCCGTGAGATCATTCCGTTCCCGATGAACAAGAATGCACAGGATATCATGATGGGAGCGCCCGCGGCAGTGGAGCCGAAGCAGCTGGAAGACGTGCATATTTCAGTCACCGGCGATCCGGAATAACAAACGCGATCATCTTTTATGATAAAATTATGTAAACTGATGCTTCGCTTTCTTCCTGCGCTGGCCTGGATGCTGATGATCTTTCTTTTTTCCGCCAAGCCGGCACCGGAGTCTACGGCAGAAAGTGTGGGAGTGAGCGAGATCCTGATCTCAGCGGTTGAACGGTTTGTGGATATCGATCCGGCCTGGCACGCGGAGCTGGTATTGAAACTGGAGCCGTATGTAAGGAAGGCGGCGCATATGACCGAGTATGCGGTTCTGTTTTTACTGCTTACTGGTCCGGTCAAAGCCCTGTCCGGAAATCCCGGCAGGTCTGCTGCCTTCGCAGCCGCAGCATGTATCTTCTATGCGGCGGGAGATGAGCTGCATCAGCGCTTTGTACCGGGAAGGGCCGGAAAGCTCACGGATGTCTGCATCGATGCCGCGGGGGTTCTGATCGCCGCATTCCTTTATCTGCTGCTCACCCTGCCGGGAAAACGGCCGAAGAAGAAAGAAGCAGGGAATCCGGAAGCCGTTTCAAAAGACACGGCGTCTTAAAAAAACTTGCAATTGACAAATAGGATCCGAAACGATATAATGTAAAACGCGCTGTTGTGAATGCGAGGAATCACAGTGACAGTGCGATCCGAAGAATGAATCGAAGGAGGTGGGAAATATGTCGATCTGCCCTAAGAATAAATCTTCCAAAGGCCATAGGGATGCAAGGCGTGCCAATTGGAAAATGGATACGATGAATCTTATTAAGTGCCCGAAGTGCGGCGAGCTGATGCTTTCGCACAGAGTCTGCAAGAATTGCGGTACATACAATAAGAAAGAGATCCTTGCAACAGATTGAGTGCAGGGGTATGGAATGAGGATGTAATGGAAAGCGAACGGCTGAGTGCTGTTCGCTTTTTATGTTTTCTGTATGATGACCGAACAGAGAGCTGCAGGCGCTCTGTCTCACGGAGGGGATGACCATGGGTTTTTCGATTGATGTTACCATTCCGGCTCTGACCGTATTTTTACAGGGTCTTCTGAGCTTTTTTTCACCCTGTGTCCTGCCGTTGATCCCGCTTTATATCGGTTATCTTTCCGGCGGAACGGCAAAACTGGATGAAGATGGACGGATGCATTATGACCGGAGGAAGGTTCTGGTCAATACGATCTTCTTTATTCTGGGGATCAGTTTTGCCTTTCTGTTATTGGGAACGGCCATGACGGCTGTCGGAAGGTTTTTCGGATCGAAGCAGATCCTGTTTGCGAGGATCGGCGGAGTCATTGTGATCCTCTTCGGCCTTTATCAGCTGGGAGCGCTCGGTTCCTCCGGGTTCTTAAGCAGGGATGTCCGTCTGCCGTTTCACACAGAGAAGATGGTGATGTCTCCGTTCACGGCCCTGCTTATGGGATTCGTTTTCAGTTTTGCCTGGACACCGTGTGTGGGACCCGTGCTTTCCGGTGTTCTGCTGATGACAGCCTCGGCCTCCTCGAAAGCGGCGGGCTTTTTGATGATCGGTGTTTATACCCTCGGGTTTGTATTACCGTTTCTTGCGGTCGGACTCTTCACGACGTCACTGCTGGAGCTGTTTAAGAAGCACAAGGGAGTGGTAAAGTATACGGTCAGGATCGGGGGAGTTTTGATGATCCTTATGGGGATCCTGATGCTGACCGGAAAGATGAACGGGATCACAGGGTATCTGTCTGCGGCTTCGGCGTCTGAGCCGGATCGGGAGGAGGTACGGGAAGCTGCTGAGCCGGAAGATGGGGCGGAAGAGGACCGGGAGACGGAAGCCTCCGGCGGGGAGACTGACGGGACCGGGGAAGAGATGATACCGGATAAAGACGATGAAGATCCGGAGTATATGCCGGCTGTGGATTTCGAGCTTACAGATCAGTACGGAAATACCCACAGACTTTCCGATTACAGGGGGAAAGCCGTATTCTTAAACTTCTGGGCAACCTGGTGCCCCCCGTGCCGGGCGGAGATGCCGGATATCCAGAAGCTTTATGAGGAATATCAGGCAAAGGAGGATCCGGAGGTCATTATTCTGGGAGTAGCCTTCCCGGGGTATTCGAATGAGCAGAGCAAAGAAGGGATCCGGGAATTTCTGGAGGAAAACGGTTATACTTACCCGACCGTCATGGATGAGGAGGGGTCACTGATCCAACTGTACTATATCACTTCTTATCCCACAACCTATATGATCAATGCGGAAGGGAATGTGGTCGGTTTTGTGCCCGGGGGGATAACGGAGGATATCATGAGGGATATCATCCGGGAAACCATTGAGTCTGTGAAGTGAGGAAGCCGGTCCGTTCAATACGGTGATCTTCTGCCGGACCGGCAGAGATCGCCGGCGTTGGTTGCAAGGGCCTTCGAAAACAAGGGCGGGATAAGATCAGCTCTCGGAGGGCTCATCCCCGGTGTTCTCAGGCCTGCGGTATTCCTCAGGGAGCAGGAAGTGCCTGGTGCAGCCGAAATTCGCCTTATAGACCTTTTGCCACACGGCCCACATATACGACCTGGAAATAAAGGGTCTGTTAATGCTTTTCATATTCTGGATCGCCGAAACCTCCAGATAAAGCTGCTTTGTAAAAGCAGAATCAAATCGTATCTTCTGTCCCATAACGTTGTCTATCATATCATGTTTCCACGAATTCATCAATCGGCCCGAAACTTGCGTTTTTGACAGCCTTGTAGTAAGATAAAAAGGCTATATCTATGTCTGTCGAGTTCCATAATGTACAATATATGGGATTTATGGAAAAGGAAGACATTAATACGATGAATATTCTCTATCAGTTTAATGAGAAATACGCTCCGTTTGCCGGGACATCCGTTACATCGCTTTTCGAGAATAATAAAGATGAAAAGATCGTTGTATATGTACTGGGAGAGGGACTGTCTGAAGAGTCTGCGGGAAGATTCCGTGAATTGGCCCATAATTACGGACAGCAGATCGAGTTTAAGGAAACTGCGGCGGTAATTCAGAAAATGAAAACATGGGGGCTGCCTTCCTACAGAGGAGCATATTCCGCAAATCTGAGGCTTTTTCTGCCATATTTTCTGGATGAGAACGTGGAACGGCTGCTGTATCTGGATGCGGACACGATTGTAAGCGGAAATATCCGGGAATTATATGAGACTCCCGTAAGACAGGAAATGCGCACGATTGCAATGGCGCTTGATTCTCTTGGGAATTCTTCTTACAAGACGGCCCAGCTGGGCTTCGGGCCGGACGAGCCTTATTTTAATTCCGGTGTGATCCTCTTTGATCTGAAAAAATGGAGAGAAAATAATTATTCGGAGAAGATCGCAGAGCATGTAAGAGCGGGGCATAATCATTATACTTCACCGGACCAGGATCTGCTGAATGTGGTATGCAAGGGAGATATCGAGCGGCTTCCGGCAAAATATAATTTTCAACCTGTTCATTATGTGTTTGATGACCGGACTTATTTCGGATGCTACGGGTATCAGGGCTATTATTCGGAAGAGGAGCTTCAGGGTTCCCGAAAGGATGTACGGATCTATCATTCATTCCGGTTTGTGGGAGAATTTCCCTGGGACAAGGATACGGTTCATCCGTATCGGGAACTGTTTGATAAGTATTTAAGCCGGTCGCCCTGGAAGGATTATGTGAAAAAAAAGGCTGAAGGCGACTGGAAGATGAAAGCCGGAAAAGTATTGTACCGGGTGCTTCCCAGGAAGATCTATCTCAGGATCTTTACCTTTTTCCATGGCCGGTACTTAAGCGAACAGCCTGAGACGGCAGGCAGCCGGCAGGATACGGAGAGATCCGCCTCATGAGTAAAATAGGCTTTTCGATCATAACCGTCTGTCTGAATGCCGGAAAGGTGATCGAGGAAACGATCCGGTCCGTATTGGAGCAAGGGTTTCGGGACTATGAATATATACTGATCGACGGAAGCTCCACGGATGAGACACCGGAGATCATCAGAAGGTATGCACAGACCGACAGGCGGATCCGGTTTATTTCCGAAAAGGACCAGGGCCTTTATGATGCGATGAATAAGGGCATCGGACTTGCGGAAGGAGAATATATACACTTCCTGAATGCGGGAGACCGGTATGCGGATCCGGAAGTTTTGGAAAAAACAGACCGGTTCATCCATTCATCAGAAGGTGACAGGGCAGATCTTTTTTTTGGCAATATTATATACCGCTATCCGGATGGGTCTGAAAAGCTCAGAAGATATCCTTCCTCCTGCGGGAAAAGCATTTACTATGTGACCGGAGATTGCATCAATCATCAGGCACTGTTTGCAAAGCGGGGCTGCTTTGAAAATGCATTATTTGATACAGGCTACCGCTACTGTGCCGACCGGGAATGGATGATGCGGATGCATAAGGCCGGGAAGAAATATCGGGCGATGGATATCTTGATCTGCCGGTATTCTCTTGATCCGGAGAGCGTCAGTATAAAGCATGAGAAAGAAGCCTGGGAAGAAGCGGAAAAATGTATGAAACGGCATTATCCGGTCTTATTCCCGGTGTATAGGCTGGTGGACCGGATCCGGCACGGCAGGCTGAGTGCGAAAGTATTACATAGAATATATAAGGTGCTTTATATCAAATGAAAGTCATCCATATCGGAACCAATGATGAAGGCGGCGCCTATCAGGCGATGGTCAGGATCAGTAAAAGCATGGAGCTTTGCGGGGCAGAGTGCAGGATCCTGCTTCGAAATAAGGAAAATCCGGCGGCCTTGGGTGAGGAGGTCTGTACCGGGTACAGACGCCTGATCTCCAGGATTAAAAATTTCCTGAATCTGTGTCTGTCCTTCGGAACGGTACAGAGTGACTATTTCGGAGAAGATCTTACAAAGCTTCCGGCCGTACGGGAAGCCGATGTGATCTTTCTGCACTGGACAAATTCCTTTGTTTCGTATGGTACGGTCCGTAAGCTTGCGAAGCTGAAAAAACCGGTCATCTGGGTCATGCATGATATGTGGCTGATGACGGGCGGATGTCACTATGATGATTATTGCGGGGGCTATGAAGAAGGGTGCAGGAATTGTCCGCAGGCAAAAAACAGGATCCAAAAGAGCATCGCAGCCGGATCATTTGTCAGAAAACAGCGCAGCCTTTCGGAGCTTAAGCCGGTGATCGTAACCCCCGGGATTTGGCTTAAAGAATTGAGTTCCGTTTCTGCCATCACAGAAAAGTGTTTCAGATCTGCGATCCATAATCCGATCCATATTCAGACTTTTTATCCTTATTCCGAGACGGAAAAAAAGCGTCTGCAAGCGGATTTTGGAATCCATCCCGAAGAAAAAGTGATCCTTTTCAGCGCCAGAAAAGCGACCCGTAATCGATATAAAGGGTTTGAATATGTAAGACAGGCATTACAGTTAATCGATGAAGAAGGATATGTACTTGTTGTATGCGGGAATGACAAAGAAGAAGAAACCTTCGAAAAAATCGGAAAGGTCAGGGTGATCTTCAGGGGACATGTATTTGGAGACAACAAGATGGCGGAGTGCTATAACGTAGCGGATACTACCGTCGTTTCATCCGGGCAGGAAAGCTATTCCTATTCGGCAGCGGAATCACTTGCCTGCGGGACGCCGGTCACGGCATTTCGGATATGTGAGCTTCCCAAGCTGATTCGGCATAAGGAAACGGGGTATCTTGCTGATTTCGGCGATGTTGGTCAGCTTTCGGAAGGTATACGGTTTTGCTGCAAGAATAGTTCGCAAATGGCGGACGAAGCCAGACAGGACCGTTTGAAAACGAACTCCCCGGACAATGTCGGAAAACAATATTTGGAATTATGTCGTATGCAGAGCTGATCGCTCCGAAATAATACGGATGATACTGATCAATGGATTCAATATATATGAATGAGCACAGTTTAGAATTGATAAAAAAAGAGGATACAAACAGAGCACCGGTTATTCTGTTTGTATTTAACAGAGAAAATCATGTAAAGCAGTCGTTGAAAGCTCTGGAAGAAAACTATCTTGCTGCTGAAAGCGTTCTGTATGTTTTTTCGGACGCGGCAATCAGTGGAGATCAGAAGAAAGCGGAGGGAGTAAAAAAAACACGCTCATATATCAAAAAAAAGCAAACGGATACAGTATTTAAGAGGCTGATACTGATAGAAGCTTGCGAGCATAAGGGATTGGCCGATTCGATCATAGACGGGGTCACGAAGGTGATGAATGCCTATGGAAGAGCGATCATAGTAGAAGATGATGTTCTGGTTACAAGGGATTTTCTGAATTTCATGAATGACGCATTGGATTTTTACAGAGAAGATCCCAAGGTATGGTCCATCACAGGCGTCGGATATGATTTGAAATCATTGAAAGACTATACACCGTATGTCTATTTGTCTTATCGGGGCGGGAGCGAATGCTGGGCTTCATGGAGCGATCGATGGGAAAAGATCGATTGGGAAGTGAAGGATTATGATGAGTTTATTAAAAACAGGGGTGAAATCCGAAGGTTTAACCGCGGCGGCAATGATATGGTTCGGATCCTAAAACTGTGGAAGCAGGGAAAGATCAATTCCTGGGCGATCAGATGGGATTATGCACAATATAAGGCTGATATGCGATGCGTACGTCCCCGGAAGTCGTTTATGTGCAACATAGGATATGATAATTCCGGTGAACACAGTACGGAAGAGGATCCGTTCAAATGTGTCAGGAAAAAAGAAGAATCAGATTACAGGCTGGAACCGCTGACGGAAAATAAAAAGCTGGTATCTGAATTCAAAAAGTTACGAGAGGTTAGTATCTGGAAAAGGATACTGATCTTTTTGAAGGAAGGAAAGCAGACCTGATCAAAAACTGAAAATGGAACAGTCTTATTTATTAACGGTAATTATTCCTCATTACAACATGATCGATCTGATTTTCCGGTGTCTGGACAGTATCCCGAAGCGTCAGGAAATAGAGGTGATCGTTGTTGATGATAATTCAACTGAAGATATCAGCAGGATCAGAGATTATTTAGGCTCAATCCCAAACGGAGCGTTTTACTGTAATGATACCGGAAAACGAGGAGCCGGTGCGGCACGAAACGTCGGAATAGAAAAAGCAAATGGAAGGTGGCTTCTGTTTGCGGATGCGGACGACTATTTTACGGATCATTTCTGGGATGGCATTCAGAAATACTTAAACATGGATTTGGATACAGTCTATTTCCCTCCTGCTTCGGAAATCCATTCGGACGGAACGACTGCAGGAAGAGGAGGGGACAAGTCCTTAAATCTGAGAACCTACAGAGAGGATCCAACACATGAAAATGAAATAATGCTTAAGTTTGGCTGGAGTGTACCATGGTCAAAGATGATCCGCAGAGATGTGTTTATAAGAAATGATATAAGGTTCGACGAAACGATCTGTGCAAATGATGTGATGGGTTCAACCAAGGCAGCTTACTATTCGAACAGAATAGCGATATCCGATACAGAGATCTACTGCGCGGGGGATGCGCATTTAAGCAACACCCAGTCTTCGGAGTATATTGCTGTCAGGACGGATGTATTTATACGAAGATACAACTATCTTAAGAGCGTGCTCCCACCGAAAGATGTGGAGTCACTGAACTTCCCCAGAATGGCGGCTCTCCAGTTTCTTTTTTTTATTGAAATCGGAACGAAAATGTCGAATACAATTTCTGTTTACAGACTTTATTCGAAAAATGTCCCATTGTTTCATAGGGCTTTGGTGAAGGAGATAGGCGGCCGTATTAAGGGACGATTATTCGGCCATAAGGTTTGACGATCGTAATAGATGTTCAGGGAATTTTGAGATATGAAAGAACGGATATGCTTGGTTAAAGGAGTTGCCGGTTTAGGTAATAGATTGTGTACATTAGCTAGCGCGATAAATTACTGCAATCTGACAGGGCGTATTCTATCTGTCGATTGGCGGGACGGTATGTATGGTGAATCCGAAGAAAATATATTTTATGACTATTTTGATGTAGATTATAAGAGACAATTTCAGGATATGGATCAATTGATGAAAATCAGTGACACCTATCCGTTTCATTATGATTATTCAGCCGATATCTATGACAGTTATGAGTATAAATCTCAATATGTCGGGAGGGAAGGCCTATTTGGGT
>CACZNS010000176.1 GCA_902782575.1 uncultured Lachnospiraceae bacterium | reverse complement strand
TACGAATATATCAGACGGGATGATGAAGGTAATGTGGATGGTATAATCCGGGCGATCGACGGGGTCGATCTGAATGTGGAAGAGGGCGATTTTATCGCCATTCTCGGCGGAAACGGATCCGGTAAGTCTACTCTTGCCAAACACATCAACGCGATCCTTTATCCGGCGGAAGGTACGGTGATCGTAGACGGAAAGGATACAGCAGATGAGAATAATATCTGGGAGATCCGTCAGAAAGCCGGAATGATCTTTCAAAATCCGGATAATCAGATCATAGGTTCCGTGGTAGAGGAGGATGTCGGCTTTGGGCCGGAGAATATGGGTATCCCAACAAAGGAGATCTGGGAGAGAGTCGAGGAAGCGCTGAAAACCCTGGGAATGTATGAATACAGGAAGCATTCACCGAATCGTCTTTCCGGAGGCCAGAAGCAGCGGGTAGCGATCGCGGGCGTGGTAGCCATGCATCCGAAATGCATCATCATGGATGAACCGACGGCGATGCTGGATCCGTGTGGAAGAAAAGAAGTGATCCGTGCTGCCAGAGCCTTGAACGACGTGGAAAGGGTTACTATTATTCTTATCACTCATTATATGGAAGAAGTGATATACGCTAACAAGGTTTTTGTGATGGAAAAGGGCAGGATCAGAATGAGCGGAACACCGAGAGATATATTCTCAAGGGTGAAGGAGCTGAAAGAGCTGAGGCTTACCGTACCTCAGGCGACAATGCTGGCTTATGAACTGAAGTCAGCCGGGCTGCCGCTACCGGACGGGATCCTTTCGGATCAGGAATTGGTGGAGCACTTATGTCGATTATATGCGACCATGTAAATTACATATACAGTTCCGGGACATCGGATGAGATCCAGGCATTGAAGGATGTTTCTCTTCAGATTTCGGACGGAGAATTCATCGGTCTGATCGGACATACCGGATCGGGAAAGTCTACCTTTGTTCAGCATCTGAACGGTCTTTTGAAAGCTACCTCGGGTCATATTTATTATAACGGTGCCGATATCTATGATTCCGATTTTAAGATGAAGGATCTGCGGGGGAAGGTCGGACTTGTGTTTCAGTATCCGGAGCATCAGCTGTTTGAAGAAAATGTCTTTAAGGATGTATGTTTCGGACCCGGAAATCTCGGTCTTTCAAAGTCGGAGATCGAACTGAGAGCATATGCCGCCCTGAAGGATGTCGGACTGGGAGATGATTATTTTTATGTCTCGCCCTTTGATCTTTCCGGAGGTCAGAAGCGGAGAGTAGCGATCGCCGGAGTACTGGCCATGAAGCCGGAAGTGCTTGTACTGGACGAACCGACAGCGGGACTGGATCCCGAAGGCAGGGATGAGATTCTGGGAATGGTAAGGCGTCTGCATGATGAAAACGGGATAACGATCATTCTGGTTTCCCACAGCATGGAAGATGTTGCGTATTACGCAGATCGTATCGTTGTAATGGATCGGGGAAGTATATTAATGAATGACACTCCCAAAGAGGTGTTTAAGCGTTACAGGGAGCTTGAAGAGATCGGTCTTGCCGCACCGCAGGTAACATACATAATGCAGAGGCTGCAGGAAAAAGGTCTTCCGGTTGATGCGTCCGCTACAACGGTGGCAGAAGCGGTACAATCTGTTATGAGGGTCTTTGGCAGATGATAAGAGAGATCACACTGGGGCAGTATTATCAGGCGGATTCGTTGCTTCACAAACTGGATCCCCGGACAAAACTGGTCGGAACACTTACGTTTATCATATCACTGTTTCTGGCAAAGAACGTGACGGCTTATGCCGTGGCGACGGTATTTCTTGTTCTAATGATAGGATTATCCAGAGTTCCGATTTCTTTTATCGTAAAAGGGATGAGAGCAGTTGTTATGATCATGATGATCACGGTTCTGTTCAATCTTTTTCTCACACCCGGAATAACGGCAGTGAAGATCTGGAGATTTCAGATCACTTATGAAGGGATCAGGAGTGCCGCTTATATGGCGATCCGATTAACATATCTGATCCTGGGATCATCGCTGATGACGCTTACAACAACACCGAATAATCTGACAGACGGAATGGAAAGCCTGATGAAGCCACTGAGGGTTTTTAAGGTTCCGGTACATGAGATTGCGATGATGATGTCTATCGCATTACGGTTTATTCCCATTCTGCTGGAGGAAACCGATAAGATCATGAAGGCCCAGCAGGCAAGAGGAGCGGATTTTGAAAGCGGAGGTCTTATCAAACGTGCGAAAAATCTTGTACCTTTACTGGTACCCCTCTTTGTTTCTGCTTTTCGAAGGGCCAATGATCTTGCAATGGCGATGGAGGCAAGATGTTATCACGGTGGAGAGGGAAGGACAAAGATGAAGCCGCTGATCTATCGGAAAAGGGATGGGGCTGCATATGCGGTGCTGGTGATCTATCTTGCATTGATCGTTACGGCACAGAAACTGGGGCCGTTATAGAATGAGAAGGATACTGTTGGAGATCGCCTACGATGGGACCGGCTATCACGGATTTGCTCTTCAGGAAGGGTGCGCTACGATAGAAGGGCATCTGAACAGCGTGATCAGTGAGATGGAAGGCCGTGAGATTGAGGTGATCGGTGCCAGCCGGACCGATGCGGGAGTTCATGCGCTGAAGAACCTGGCTGTCTTTGACACACAGCTTAAAATTCCGGGAGACCGATTTATGTTTGCCCTTAACAGGAGACTGCCTCCCGATATCCGGATCGTATCGTCCCGTGAAGTCGGGCCTGATTTTCATCCCAGACATGTAAAAACCATCAAGACCTATTGTTATCGGATCCTGAACACATCATTTCAGGATCCGCTTAAAAGATTGTACGCGGATTTTGTGTCTTACCCGCTTAATACAGACAGGATGAATGAGGCGATGGGCTATCTGGTGGGTGAGCATGACTTTAAGAGCTTTTGTTCCGCTCATACGCAGGCACTCAGTACCGTACGTGAGATCACACAGGCTGAAGTGATCCGCGCAGATGAAGAGATCCTGATCCGGATAAAAGGATACGGCTTTCTGTATAATATGGTACGGATTATCGCGGGAACTCTGATCGAAGTCGGACGAGGAGCACTCGCGCCGCAGGAAATGCCTGAAATACTGAAGGCTCTTGACCGGCAGAAGGCCGGTCCCACAGCTCCCGCACAGGGTTTGACGCTGATGGAAATAGAGATACTTGACACGGATCAAAGTGTAGTGTAAAATATATCGTTGCACGGCCATAGCCCCGGTCTGTGCAAGTAAGAAACCAGGAAAAAGCAATTTGGAGGATCATCATGAAAACATACATGGCAAGCGCTTCTTCCATTGAAAGAAAGTGGTATGTAGTAGATGCGGAGGGACAGACTCTCGGTCGTCTTGCTGCAAATGTGGCTGCTGTACTTCGGGGGAAGAATAAACCTACCTTTACGCCGTTTTTGGATACCGGCGATTATGTGATCGTAGTTAATGCCGATAAGATCAAGGTTTCCGGCAAAAAGCTCGATCAGAAGCTTTATACGACTCACTCAGCTTATGTGGGCGGTGTCAAGAAAGAAACACTGAAGAGCAAGCTGGCAAGAAAGCCGGAGCAGGTCTTTGAGCTGGCTGTCAAGGGGATGCTTCCGAAAGGACCTCTTGGAAGACAGATGTTTAAGAAACTTCATGTATATGCCGGGCTTGAGCATGAGCATGCGGCTCAGAAGCCGGAGGAACTGAAATTCTGATGATGTCTGCAGTCTTAATAAGGCTGCGGGCCGGCAGGTCATAACAGGAGGAAAAAGCATTGGCTACAAAGAAAAAGATTACGGACAGATATTACGGCACAGGCAGAAGAAAGAAGTCTGTTGCAAGAGTATATCTTTTACCGGGTGATGGGAAGATTACGATCAACAAAAGAGATATCGATGATTATTTCGGAATGGAAACCTTAAAGACGATCGTTCGCCAGCCGCTTGTAGCGACATCCACGAACGGGAAATATGACGTTCTGGTCAACGTTTTTGGAGGCGGGTATACCGGACAGGCCGGCGCGATCCGTCACGGTATTTCCAGAGCTCTTCTTCAGGTCGATACGGAGTACCGGCCGATCCTTAAGAAAGAAGGCTTCCTGACCAGAGATCCTCGTATGAAGGAAAGAAAGAAGTACGGTCTCAAGGCAGCGAGACGTGCTCCGCAGTTCTCAAAGAGATAATCTTTCGAGATTCAAAAAGAATTTACAAACCTCAGAAACTCAGTGTTTCTGGGGTTTTTCTTTTAT
>CACZNS010000175.1 GCA_902782575.1 uncultured Lachnospiraceae bacterium | reverse complement strand
TGCACGGCCGATCAGCGGCAGATCGTGCGGGCCCTTATGATTGACGATATAATCAAAGCTTCTGGTCAGATGCTCAAAGAGCGACGTGGAAAGCGACATATCGTTATCGTACGGAACCTTTTCGTCAAGGATAGTCGTATCACCGGTTTCGCGGATATAGGCACTCGTTCCGGCGATGAGCCAGAGCGGATCGTCGTTGAATCCGGATCCGATATCGGAGTTTCCCTTTTTGGTAAGAGGCTGGTATTGATGATAGGCGCTGCCGTCCTCAAACTGCGTGGAAGCGATATCGATGATCCTCTCCCTTGCGCGGTCGGGGATCAGATGTACGAAGCCGAGCAGATCCTGACAGGAATCCCTGAATCCCATTCCGCGGCCGATGCCGGATTCGAAGTATGAAGCCGAGCGGGACATATTGAAGGTGACCATACATTGATACTGATTCCAGATATTGACCATCCGATTGACCTTATCATTTTCGGATTCGACAGTATATTTGGAAAGAAGACTCTTCCAGTAATCCTTAAGAGTCTGGAAGGATCTATCCACATCCGCATCGGTCCGATATCTTGCAAGCATTGCCTCGGCCGGTTTTTTATTAATCACGCCGGGAGCTTCAAATTTCTGATCCTCCGGATTCTCACAATAGCCCAGGACAAAGACGAAGCTTTTAGTTTCGCCGGGCTGCAGCGTTACATTGATCTGGTGCGCAGCGATGGGATACCAGCCTGACGCAATGCTGTTGGTGCATTTCCCGGCCAAAACCGCTTCCGGTGCATCCGCTCCGTTATAGACACCGAGGAAATCGTCACGGCTTGTATCGAAGCCGTCTGCCGTTGTATTCACCGAGCAGAAGGCAAAATGATTTCTTCTTTCGCGGTATTCGGTTTTATGATAGATCGTGGAGCCGATCACCTCTACCTCGCCGGTGGAGAGATTGCGCTGGAAGTTTGTCATATCATCCATCGCATTCCACAGACAGAACTCCACATACGAAAACAGGGAAACCGACTTTTCCGTGCTGCTTTCATTTGTAAGGCTGATCCGGGAGACCTCACAGGTGTCGTCCATCGGCACAAAAGTCAGAACGGAGGCTCTGATATCGTTTTTCTTCCCGGTGAAGCGGCTGTAGCCGAGACCGTGGCGGCACTCATACTCGTCCAGTTCTGTTTTGGTGGGCTGCCAGCCCGGATTCCAGACCGTATTGCCGTCTTTGATGTAGAAATATTTTCCGTTTGTGTCCGCAGGTACATTATTGTAGCGGAACCTTGTGATCCGGAGGAGCTTCGCATCTTTATAGAACGAATAGCCCCCGCAGGTGTTGGAGATGAGCGAGAAGAAATCCCTGCAGCCGAGGTAATTGATCCACGGAAGGGGAGTCTTCGGTGTGGTGATCACATACTCCTGATTTTCATCATCGAAAAATCCAAACTTCATAATGACCTCTTTCTGGCACGACTCAGCGTGTACCCCCTGGTTTGATTAAACGATTAAGGTCCGACGACCCGCATTTGATTATAGATGATAAAGACGAACAAATCAAGGAAACGTTGAAATAATAACGCAAATATAATATACTTAAAGGCGAAAACGTTTAAGACGGGCATCGTTTCGGAAGCCGGAGGGGTGGAGAATGGTATCGATGAAGGATATTTCGCTGCGGTGCGGCGTATCTGTCGCCACTGTCAGCAAGGCGTTGAACGATCACAGTGATGTGGGGGAGAAAACAAAGGAGAGGATCAGAAGCGTAGCGAAGGAGATGGGTTATTTCCCGAATGCTTCGGCGAAGCAGTTAAAGACCAGACGCAGCCACAACCTGGGGGTCCTTTTTATCGACGAAGCGGGAAGCGGCCTGACGCATGATTTCTATGCGAACATCCTGGACAGCTTTAAGGTGACGGCAGAGGAGAACGGTTATGATCTGACCTTTATCAACTGCAATCACCATGCGCAGGATATGACATATCTTGAACACAGCAGATATCGGGGGATCGACGGTGTTGTGATCGCATGTGTGAAATTTAACGACCCCGAAGTGCTCGAACTTGTGGAAAGCGATGTGCCGGTGGTGACCATCGATCATACATATGATCAGAGAACGGCAGTCATTTCCGACAATATCCGGGGAATGAGGGATCTTGTCACATACATATACAAGGAACGCGGTCACAGGAGGATCGCCTTTATCCACGGGGCGGATTCCACGGTGACGCAAAACCGGCTGACAAGCTTTTACAGGACGATCGAAGAACTGGGAGGCAGTGTCCCGGATGAATATATTCTGCAGGCGGATTACCGGGATACCGGAGCGGCATACGAACAGACGCTGGCACTGCTGGAGCTGAAGGAGCCGCCGACCTGCATCATCTATCCGGACGATTTTTCCTGCATCGGGGGGATCAATGCGATCAAATCAAAAGGGCTTTCGATCCCCGAGGACATTTCGATCGCCGGATATGACGGGATCAATATCGCAAAGGTGCTCGAGCCCAAGATCACAACCATCGAGCAGGATACGAAGCAGATCGGAAAGAAAGCGGCACAGGAGCTGATCGATCTCATCGAGCGGCCGAAGACAACCCTGATCGAACGGGTTGTGGTGGAGGGGACATTGCTGAAAGGTGATTCGGTAAGGAAACTGATATGACAAAGGAAGAATTTTTAACAGAACTCAGAACCTCTCTGACGGGGAATGTATCTTCGGATCTGATCAATGACAATCTGAATTATTATGAGGATTACATTAATACCGAGATTCGGAAAGGAAAGAGCGAGGAGGAGGTTCTGGATGGGCTCGGCAGCCCCAGACTCTTAGCCCGGACCATTACAGAGACTGCGGCGGCGAATGATCTGCGGGGAGCAAGAGCAGCTGAAGCGGAGGATGAGGAAGAGAGTGAACGGGAGCTGCACCGGAGTGATGTGATGCCATGGTGGATGATCCTGATCGTGATCTTCGGGATCATGATAGCGATCTACCTGGTCGTCTCGGTGACGGCGGCCCTGTTTCCGATCATAGCAGCGGTTTTGATCGCAATGGTCGTGGTAAAGTTTTTGCGGAAAAAAGATTGAGTATGAGAGCGGCACGGAGCGTATGATATAAAAAATCCCTCAAACCGACATAAATACCGGATTTGAGGGAGTGCGACACTGGGGAATCGAACCCCAGACAACCTGATTAAAAGTCAGGGCTTCAATGCCCTATTTATGCGGGTTTCTGGGCTTTTTGGTGACAAAATGGTGACATTATATTTTTACAGAAAAAAACCGCCTTGTATGGCGGCTTGAAAATCATTCCGTGAAAGCACTGTTTAGGGAACCT
>CACZNS010000174.1 GCA_902782575.1 uncultured Lachnospiraceae bacterium | reverse complement strand
GCAATATCAAAGCGGTTTAACCTTTTTTTCTCCATCATGGACAAATTATAACATAAAAAACTCTTGCATTGATGGAAAATATATAATATAATAGCTTTTGCGTTGCGAAATGTTTTTCATAAACGCAGCGGGAAGCGCTTCTAGCTCAGTTGGTAGAGCACCTGACTCTTAATCAGGGTGTCCAGGGTTCGAGTCCCTGGAGGCGCACTTAAGCACTGATTCATATCGGGTTGGTGCTATTTATTTCTTCCGAGGTGTGGCTCAGTTTGGTAGAGCGCTACGTTCGGGACGTAGAGGCCGCAAGTTCGAATCTTGTCACCTCGAGTATAAAAAGGTCATCCGTAGGATGACTTTTTTTATACCCGAATTATAAATATTGAGTTGCAGCCCCGGAGTCCCGAACGTAATTCGGGAATGTGATCGAAGTTTCCTATTCGAACAATGTAAAAGCCGGCAATGCTGCAATAATACTTAACGCAGCCGAAGGCAGCGATAAATACTTCGGAAGCAGGATGTTCAAATTCAAGATCGTAAGGGGAATCATGCGCTGGTCAAGATGACAGTGGATGTATTGCGAAAAATGTGTTAAAGCCTGATCCGGATCCAGTCACCAAATAGACATTGAAAACAACCAAACACGCAAAATCACTGTCTGTCAGGAATAATCCTCCGTATAATCATACAAATGCAATAAACCAACGTTGAAAAATCGCTGATATGAAATACGAAGGAGGAAAAAAATGAATATAACTACTACTCATCATCAGGGACCGGTCGGAAAAGTATTTGGTTCGATCATACTTGTAATATTCGGTATAGGATTATCTTTTCTGTCAGGATTTATGACAAACCGGGATGCCGATGCAAAAGCCCGCTGCAGCGCGCAGGTCCAGGCTGTCGTTTCTGGCTTTGAGCACTCCGATGATAAGGACTCTAAAACAAAGTCGAAGGCTGTTACGCCTGTATTCGAATATGAATATGACGGACAACAGTATACTTCGAAAGCCGGCTCCTACAGCAGCACATATAAGGATATCTTCACAGTCGGACAAACGTACAGCCTCTTTATCGATCCAAACGACCCTGTTGAGATATATTCGGAAGATATAGCCACATCAGAAGCAACTATGTTTAAGGTCATGAAGTGGGGCGGAGTAGCACTTGCTATATTGGGAGTACTGTCATTTATAGTATCCTTTGTCCAGCTGATGGCGATCGGAGGTACTTTGGGATTTGCCGCTTCCAAGTGGCTGAGCAAATAAATCTGTTTCGGTCGGCTTTTTCGGTAATACCGACAGTCAATGCATATCCGCTTGTTTTTCTGGGTATGATAAAAGATTATAAAGGAAACACTTTTCTTCTGTTTCCTTTATAATCTTTTCGTTTCAGGCTCTTATCGGTATTTCCGAATCGCAAATCCTTCAGATATTATTTCTTTTCAATAATATACTTACAGATCGGATTTCCCTTCAGTGAGAACTTTTCCTCATATTCCGTCATAATATTCGTCTTCATTGCTTCCGTATCCGAATGCAGATCATATGTAAAATAGAGCAGGGAAAAGCCTGCAGGCTCGTACTCTCCCATTGCAAAATCAAATAGATCCCGATTATCCGTTTTAAATTCGATCACTGAACCGAGCTTTAAGATCGCGCGAAACCGGTTCAGAAACTCCCGGGAGGGAAGACGTCTCTTTGCATGCCTTACCTTAGGCCATGGGTCTGAAAAATTCAGATAAATACGATCAACAGATTCCGCCGGGAACCAGTCGCAGATCTCCCGGGCATCCATCCGGATCAATCGCAGATTATCCGGTCTTCCGTCAGGAGTCTTCTCCATACGCTTCAGCTTTTGAATGGCCCGGATCATCACGCTTTCGTACATTTCAATCCCCAGATACTGGATTTCCGGATGAAGTGCGGCGCTTTGAATGATAAACTGCCCCTTTCCCATACCGATCTCCAGGAAGAGAGGCACAGCCCTTTTATCTGCCAACCGTATTTCTGTTTCTTCTTTTGTATGCAATACCAGGTTGCTTTCGGCCACAGCTTCTTTTGCGCCCGGCACATTTTTCAATCTCATGATGCTACCGTATCGTATGATACACTATTGATACATAAGTTTAGGCAAACGTTCTTTTCTCAACCCTTCGCCCCGTTCAGTGTATTGTCTTGACATCGTTTTGTCAAGCAAAGCGAATGTTTCTACCCTATGATGCCGGATTCGGATCCGTTTTTTATCAGACAGATTCCTGCTGTATTTTCCCGCTTTAGTGCTATAATAGAATGATTAAAACGTAACGATCAAAGATTGTCTGCCTATACAAGCGGGTGAAGATACATGGTATCAGGTCTTATTATTCTGGGAAGCTTCATAATGATAGGAAACATAATTGCATATATCCGCTTTATCCATACATCTACGGATGTTATGCTTTCCGGGAAGCATGGGGAACCGCTGTGGGCAAAGATCGGTCTGGTACTGCTTGTATTCTTTCTCGTAGGATACCTCGGCGTGGCAATTGCCGGCAAACCTGATTATCTCATGGCAGGGATTCTTTTCTTCGGGGCGGTTTTTGTATCTCTGGCACTTGTGCTCATGTATTATCTGGTGGATTCCCTCAAGGACAGGAGCATGGAAATCACCGAGACCCTGATCGGTGTCATAGAAGCAAGGGATTCCAACCTGAACGGACACAGCAGAAATGTCCAGGAACTATCCATGTGCCTTTACAGGCATCTGCCTGCTTCTCTAAAAGATAAGATCAGCCCGGTAAGCTTTGAGTATGCCGCTCTACTGCACGATGTAGGTAAGCTTGGCGTACCCGAGTCGATCCTGAACAAACCCGGAAAACTGAACCCTGAAGAATGGAATGTGATGAAGCAGCATCCGAAGATAGCAATGGATCTGCTTAAGTCTCTTCCGCTGTTTGATGAGATCCGGGACTGGATCCTGTATCATCATGAGAGGATCGACGGCAAAGGTTATTACGGTCTTCCCGGAAAAGATATCCCGATACAGGCAAGGATCATTGCCATATGCGATACCTATTCCGCCATAACAATGAGACGGTCATATAAAGACATGAAAACTCATGAAGAAGCCAAAAATATCATCAAAGAGATCGCCGGGTCACAGCTTGATGCGGATCTTGTGGCTATCTTTCTGACGATACCGAAAGAAGAGCTGCAGGCATGTAAGCCTCAGACCATCGATTTCGCAAATTGACTGTGCTTAAGCTTAACGCTTATCCCACCGTCTGAACGATGTAACTGCCGCGTGCGTCTTCTTCCACCCGCAGCTTTATCGGTATCTGATCCTGCAGGATCTGTACATGGGAAATGATTCCCACCAGTCCGTTCGCCTTCTGAACGCTGTTCAGTACATTCATTGCATCTCCGATCGAATCATCATCCAGAGAGCCGAATCCCTCGTCAATAAACAGAGCCTCGATCTTTATCCCGCCTTTCTGCGCCACGGTAGACATGCCGATCGACAGGGCAAGTGATGCGAGGAATTTCTCGCCTCCGGAAAGGGTACTTACGAAACGCCCGTCATGTTCTTCGCTGTTCCTGTCAAAGACCTTTAACTCCAGTCCTCTCTTGTTTGTTCCCTGTGCCTTTTCGTCGGATCGATATAAACGGTATCTGCCGCCGTGAACCATCTCAAGCATTTTATTGGCGGCGGTTACTACTGATGAAAACATAATTCCAAGCACATATCGTTGAAGTCCGGTTCCGGAATCACCGCGGAGCTTTTTCGCAAATGCAAAATCTTCTTCTGCCTCCCTGATCTTTTCCTCGATCCCTTCGCCTTCTTCCCGGAGCAGTATGAGCTTTTTATCAAGCCTTTCGATTTCCCGGGATAATACAGCCCTTGTCTCTCTGTATTTTCCCTGAGCATCATTTGCGGCAGTAAGGATCGCCTGACACTTTTCCTCGTCAGGCTCTTTCCTGCCCTCCAGTTCTGACTTAAGGGACCTCAGGCTTTCTTTCGCTGCTGCCAGATTGGCATCATACGTTATGATCCGAAGAGAAAGCTCTTCAAGCTCTTCGTCATCAAGAATAAGCTCCTCAGCCTCTTTCGCAGACTCAAATCCGATCTCTTTTAAGCCTTTTTCCACAGCTTTTTCTGCCGCTTTATGAAGCTGATCCGCAGATGCCGTTTCCGCCTCCGCCGAACCGATCTTGGCTTTAGACTCTAAATAAGCGTCTTTAGCCGCCTTTTCTTCTTCAAGCAGCTGCTTTTTCTGCTCTTCATATTCATCAATGGCTTCCCTCAGATTATCGATCTCCTCTTCCAGTTTTTCCGCCGTCGGGATCCCCTCGGCAAGATTCTTCTTTTTACTGTCCAGACGGGCGGAAAGATTCGTTACTTCGGTATTTGCCAGTTCAAAAGCGGAATGTTTCTCTTCCACCAGCTTTTTTGCTTTCTCCTGCTCCCCGATCTGTTCCTGGAGTTCCCGATATTTTTTTTCCGAAGCTGTCTTTTTTGAATCTACCCGGGCCTTGCTGATACTGTTTCCCGCAGCATGTGCTTTACGGGGATGCTCTGTGCTTCCGCAGACAGGGCACGGCTTTCCATCTTCCAGCTGTCCCGCAAGCTCACCGGTAATACCGGCAAGATATGCATTCAGGAGTTCCCCGTGCTCGGCTTGCAATAATGTATACTCGTTTTGAAGCTGAAGGATCTCTTCAGCGAAAGAATCGCATACCTTTTTTGCTTTCTTTTCCTCCTTCAGAGCATCTGCCGCGGCCTTCTTCTGGATTTCCAGTTCCTTTTCGGCTTCTTCCAGCCCCTCGTAATCCTTTCGTTTCCCCTCGAAAAGGATCTTTCTGGCTTTTCGCTCTTCCATCTCCTTTTCTTTCTCTGCATGCAGTTTTACTTTTTCACATGCTTCCTCGAAAGCCTTCTGCTTTGTCGCAGCGAACTTTTTTGCGGCCTCTTCCGCTTTTTTTCTCCCGGCAAGAGCCTCCGCGGCAGACTTTTCCGCTTCTATGAGCGTTCCCGCCTTATTGGCGCGTTTCGCATCATTTAAGGTCTTTTCCCAGACAGTTCTTTCCTCCTTTTGCGACTCAAGTTCTGCCTCTTTCTTTTCCGCCTTATGGAGATCACCAAAGCGTTTCGATACGGCAAGGATCTCCTGCTGCTCTCTGATGATCTTCTCGTAATCCGCCTTCTTATATTCTTCCTCCAGGATTTCAGCCTGATCCCTTTTTTGATCCACGGTAAATTCAAGACGGGATATTGAATCACAACCTTCCTCCTTCAGGCTGTTCCGTATTCTCTCCTGAATGTCCTTCAGCTCACTCTTACGCCTTTCCGCTTCTGTATAAAAGCGTTCGGCAATAGCCTGCCACCTGTCCTCACCAAAAATGCTGGTCAGTATCTTCTCCTTCTCATCCGAATTCGAAGTCAGCATACGTTCAAACTGTCCCTGGGGAAGTACGATAACCTGGCGAAACTGTTCATATTCCAGTCCTATGATTTCTGCCGCCATTTCGTTTACTGCCTTTTCCCTGGCATTCTCCATAAGCGGACGCCATATCCCATCTGCATCTTTCTGAGATACATTATAAGCTGCGGAAAGATTTTTTCTCTTTCTCTCCAGTCTCCGCTCGAAGAGGTAATACTTCCCATAATTCTCAAATTCAAACTTTACAAACGTATCCGTATCAAAATCCGCATTCGTACACCTCATAGACTCAAAATCATCTCTTCCATGCCCGCTGCTTTTTCCAAATAAAGCAAACGTCATGGCATCAAGTATCATCGTTTTGCCTATGCCGGTCTTACCGCAGATAAGAAACAAACCTTCTCCGGAAACAGACTCAAAATCAACAATTTCATGCCGGGCATACGGTCCAAAGGCTTGAAACTCAACCTTTATCGGTTTCATTCCTCTACGGTCTCCTTTTCATATTCATGCAAAGCATCCTGAAACAATGCGATCAGATGCTCATTCGGGGCTTCATCCAGCATATCCTTACAGTACTGCGTAAAGACAGACACAGGGTCAGTATCCGAATTTTCAAATTCTTCGATGGTCATTGTGATCCTCGCATCATCTCGGTCAAAGCCCTTACCGCTCACTTCCAGAAGATTTTTATACTGCTCCCTGAAAGCCGCAATGGAGTCCATTCCTACATAACTGTCCGTAACCTCCAATCGCAAATAACCGTCTTTGGTTTCCTCATCAAAGTCGGCTTTCATAAGTTCTTGAAAGGTTCCTGTAAGAGTTGTTCTCTTATGAAGCTGAGGAATCGCTATCACCCGCTGTCCCCATGTATCGGTATCAACGATCGTCACGCTCTTCTCCTGATCTTCTTCCTTTCCGAAAGAATATGCCATCGGAGAACCGCTATAGCGGATCTTTTCATTAATCTGCTGGGGGCCATGCAGATGACCCAGTGCCACATAATCAAATCCCTCAAAAACACAGGAGGCAACCATAGTGGCTCTTCCAACCTCTGCGGCTCTGTCACTGACAGAAGTTTCCGCATTCACAATAAAAGCATGTGACACCAGGATATTCTTATGCCCTTTTACAAAAGATTCCCGATAATGATCCAGAACCACCCTGTAGGCATCTTCCATTGAGCTGATCTCATCAGCCTGATGGGGATAAACGGCCTTTACCCGATCTGTGGAGATCCAGGGAAGCAGATAGATATCCACATCACCTGCATTTATCACCCGGGGCTTATCGGAAAGAACCCCTGCTATGAACAGTCCGCTTTTCTTAAGAAGCTCGTTGCACTGAGAGATTCTTTCAGCCCCATCATGATTTCCTGCTATCATGTACATCGGGATCTTAAGTGTTGCGCAGATATAAGTCATTGCCTCATCATAGATATGAAGCGCCTCCGCAGATGCTATTCTCTTATCAAACACATCTCCGGCAAGAAGTATTCCGTCAATCTTTTCCTCTGACGCGATCCGACATATCTCCCCGATAGCATATTTCTGATCCGGCGCATAGGATAAACCGCCACGGAATGTCATCCCCAGATGCCAGTCGGATGTATGTAAGAATTTCATCTCACATCTCCTTTTCTATCCAGTCCGGCCGAAGCAAACTCATTCTTTTTTCTTTTGAAAGCATCCAGGCCAGAACATGGACACTCTGCTCGAAATCTCCCGAACGGATAAGATCCTCTATCTCTTCAGCTGTATGCTTTTCAACATTTAGGAATTCGGTCTCATCGAGTTGTTGTCCTCCTGTCTTTCGGCAGTTTTCTGCCATGAAGATATGAGCGTAATTGTCGGAAACAGTGGCGTTTGAGGGTATCACAAAAAGACGGCTCCAGTCATCGGAGCTATAACCGGTCTCTTCCGCCAGCTCCCTTTTGGCCGCATCCAGAGCCTCTTCCGAAAACGTCTCACTTCCGGGTGAGCAATACTCCTTTCCATCCGTTCTCTCCAACCCTCCGGCCGGAAATTCTGTTGTTACTTTCCTGATCCCCTGCCTGAACTGCCTGACACAAAGATAATTCCCCTCGGTATCGGACGCAACGATCACAACATAGTCCCTGCGACTGTAACTATAAAACGGTTCAAAGACTCTTCCGTCAGGAAACCGGTACACCGACTGCCTGAAATCGATCCATTCATTTTGTATGATATGTTCTGTCTGAATTTCTTCCCATTTAAGGTCTTCTCTATCGGATTTCATTTTCTTCCATTCTCCCCATGATTTCGATCAAATGGATCCCCGGCTCCCGAAAAATACTGTTTCATATCTTCCGGAACGGGAGCAGTGATCCGGATCTCTTCTTCTCCAAAAGGTTTCCTGAATACGACTCTCCACGCATGCAAAAGAGCCCTGTCAGCCGATCCCTGATCAGCCGGAGCAGCTCCGTACATTTTATCCCCGATCAGCGGATGGCCGATCGATGCCATGTGGATCCGAATCTGATGTGTCCGGCCCGTTTCAATTTCCGCCTTGATAAGGGATATGTCATTAAACTCTCCGCCGCATTGGTATCTTGTTACAGCTGCCCTCCCCTCGGGAGGAGAAATGATCTGCTGCTTCATCAGGGTTCCGGGAATGGGTCCGATCGGAAGATCAACGATATTCCATCGATGCCTTTCATTTATCTCCGGAGGATTTGCCGCAACGGCCAGATATGTCTTTCTGAAAACACCCTGTTCCTTCTGCCGGAACAGTCTTGAGGCAGCCGGTGCATTTTTTGCAAAGATGATGATCCCGCTGGTATCCTTATCCAATCGACCGACTGCTCTGAAATTTCCCTCTATACCTCTTTTTTCATAATACCCGGCAAGATAATTTGCAATTGAGTCTCTGTAATGTCCATGAGACGGATGCGAAACCACTCCGGCCGGTTTGTCCAATACGGCGATATCCTCGTCCTCATACAAAAGCTGAATATCCTTTCCAAAAGCAGGTATCACTTTCTGCTCTTCCGGTTCCGTTTCAAAAAAGCGGACTCTCACCGTGTCTCCCGCTTTCACCCGGTCTTTGACCGTAGCGGATACAAACTGTTCTGATCTCCCATCCGCTTCCGGCCCTCTCAGGATCATAATACCCCCTGATGTGAATTTGGCACGGCTTATTTCATGCGGAGTCAGTCCCATACACGCCTTGAGGATCCTGCCCACGATCCCTCCCGCCGTCCGGTCCGGATCTGTCGCTTTGATCTTATATTCCAGCGTCCTCGTCATTTTCTGCCTTGATCTAACAATCTCTTCCTTCTCATCACTCTAAATCTTTTTTTCCGTATTCACAATAACAATTCCTATCGAAACAAGGAACAGGGCTATCAGTCCGGAAATAGAAAACGCTTCCTTATTCTCACCGAGAAAAAAGGCTGAAAGCAATACTCCCATGACCGGATTCATGAAACCGAGGATCGAAACTCTGCTTACAGGATTATTCTGAAGAAGGATCCCCCAGAGAGTATAGGCTCCTGCCGAGATAAAGCCCATATATAAAAGATTCCAGACACAGGAGGTACTATAGAATACCAGTCTTCCGCCCAGCAATAACCCGATCAGGCACAGAAGGCTTCCACCCAGAAAAAACTGGTATCCGCTCAATACCACAGGATTCTCTTTTTTGGAAAAAATCTTGATACAGCATCCAGACAGGGCATAGAAAACATCTGCTGCGATCATTGCTCCCTCACCTGCCAGAGTTAAGGCTCCTCCATCCATGAGCGCGGCTCCTCCGCCAAGGATGGTGATGATCCCCGCAAAACCGACAAGACACCCTATCAGCTTCCGAATTGTCATTTTCTCCAGATGAAACAGATATACCGCAAAGAGAATCGTAATAAAATTCCCGGCTGAATTGATGATCGACCCTCTGACTCCGGTTGTATGTGCCAGAGCCATAAAAAAGAAATAATACTGCCCGACAGTCTGAAACAAGGCCAGAATACCGACCATTTTCAGCGATTCCCTTCCGGGATGCAAAAATCTCCTCGAAATAAGCGAGCCGAAAAAGATCGTCATGACTCCTGCCAGCACGAAGCGGACTCCTGCCAGCACGATCCGTGATGCAGTATCATCCGGTCCGATCGAAAAAAGCCGGTATGCGATCTTTATAGCCGGAGATGCACTCCCCCAAAGGATACAACAAAACAGAGCCGTTAAAAACGTGACCGGAAACCAGGCCCATATATTCTTCTTTTCCATATCTGCCGCTTTTCCTTTCCGCTCAGGTTTCGTCGCTGCCCAGAAGATCAAACAGACTCATCTGGTGGGATTCCCCGTTTTGTTCCCTTCCATCTTCGGCTTCACTGCCGGAAGCGAAATTTTCCGATATTTCCGGGGTTTCTTCCGGATCCTCTGTCTCCTCGTCCTGTATTAGGTTCATTTTTTCCGCCTCGACCGGTTGCTCCACCTTATGATCCTTCGGTATCTTTGAAGAAATCCCCCAGCTGGCTTCATATCCGATCTTTGCGACTGCCGCCGCCACACGGCTTTTCAAGTCATCTGTCTCTTTCCTTGCCATGCCCTGGCTGAAATAAACCATGACGACTCCGTTTGCTTCACCTGCTTCAAAGCCGGCATTTCTCAATCCGGCCGCCGCTTTTTGCTTATCTGTCATTTTTTATACCCCCTTCTTGCCGCAGCATTTACACGCGGCACAGATACCCATTGGAATTTGTAAGTTTACTTTCAAACTTTCTCCCTTTCCTCTGCGGATGCTCCGTTTCTGTCTCGATTCCCATGTATTATTCCGGCAAAAAACTCCTCCGGCTCTTCATCTGTCCGCGTAAAATGCTCCTCCTTTATATTAAGGCCTCTCCGTTCCGACTCCCGGATGATCACGCTTGTATAGCGGTTTATCACAGCCTCTGACTGGGTTTCCGACACAACCAGAAATAATCCGTCACCCATAAATATGGTCTTATTGTTATCAGGTTCCATCCTGTGCAGGATCTTTGCGAAGGAGGAAGCATCACTCTCTGTCGAAAAACGTATAACGGTACCTCCTTTTATCTCATTATGTTCTATATAATCCATTATCTTCCGGACATATTTTCTATTAAAATACCCGGTTTTGTAATCTTCATAGCTGGACTGTTTCATGATGGAATATTCCACCGATATAAGTCCTGCGGCCAAAAAAAGCGGGAGCAGGGAAAAGTTTGTAAACAGATCCAGAAGATATCCGAAGAGAACACATATCGCCATGGGAACGATCGCAACAAAACGCGGAAGCCTTTTTCGTTTTTTTTCCCGATGTACGATCACAATCGCCACAGCAATATAAAACAGCAGGATCAATGCTGACAGAAAATACAGGATATCTCCTTCGAACAGAGTTTCAGAACGCTTGCTGATAAAACCGGCTATTACCAGAACAATGCTTCCAAGCTGTAAAATAACTGCCGCAAAAAATGGGATCAGAATGACCGGATATCTGCGACGGATCAGATCCCTGCTCTGGTGGAGAGAAAAATTAACGAACAAGAGCCACTGTACAACGATCATCATGGATAATATCTCACCGACAGGAATACAGATCATGACATAAGCCTCACTGACTGTATTATTATTGGCAAACAGGATAAACTGAAGAAATTTCACGGCGTCTATCACTGCCAGAAGTATGTTCATGACACACATACCGTAAAACATCCTGATTTCGGTGAGGTTTTGCTTCATAGGGATGATCCTCACCAGCAATACTGCTATGATCACCAACGCGATCCCGTCAAGCACTACATTGATCGCAAACAGACTGCTCCACTGAAGTTCCTGCATCTAACGATCCTCCTGCTCTATCCGTTTCCCCGATATGACAGCTTCTCCTTTTTTACCCGGAAAGAGCTTGTCGGTCAGTTTGCTTACACTTTTCGTTCTTCTCCGTATCAGGACAGGTGTATCGTCCGGATATTCAGCCAATGCGGCATGAACAGAATATCTCATCATATCCAGCAGATTATAATTACTGTCCGCTCCGACCGAATAAAACAGCACCGGTCTTATCAATCCAGAGGGATATCTGTGTACCAGGAGGAAACCATTAACACATCCGTCCGTCATCACACAGCATGATACCTTTTCATCAAACCACTCTTTGGGAAGATAATACATATCCTCCAGGGCAGCAGCATTTTGGTTGAACATGATCTTTATCATTCCCTGCTCAAATTGATCGCTGTCAATTGATCCGAGATTGTAAATATAATTCGGTGCCTTCCTTCTCAAGGCGCGGAGTTCTCCAAACTCCTTCAGACATATCCTCAGATCTCTGCTCTCCGCAGATGACAGATTAAATCCGGAAAGTGATAACACATCTTTTTCATTGTTACCGATATCTGTAAGTTCAAAGAAGGATCTCCTTACATCCTCATCACGAACTCTTTTACTGTATTCGTCCAAAGCCGCTTCCAGAGATCCGGGTTCCGCATCATAGACCCAGGTGATCTCCGATGCGGTATCTTCATCGCTTTCAGCAGATTTCAGTTCCCAGATCATTGCAGCTTTAAGGCTTTCCTCCGAATCATCATCCGGATCATCGAAGCAGGCGATCCCGCGGAAGAAATAACGCGAAATATCTTCCGCCCTGTCCTTCCCTACAATCTCCTTATACTTATGTATATTTGATTCATGCAGTTCCTGAAAAAACATTTTACTATCCTGTTCCTTCTTGGCTTTCAGCAGTTCATTTTCCCTTCTGCTTTTTCGCAGAAGATTTTTCCCTGATCGGCAGATAGGATCGTCTCGTCATAAGCAATTCATCGTTACCTGCGGATACAGGTATCCCCTCCACCCACATGGGATTTCTGGCGTATTCCGTTGTGTTTTCGATCAGGCTGTAACCCTCCTTCTCACTGTACTTAAGGTTCGGCTGTTCTGCAAGCTCTTCCTTGGGATCCCTGAGTGCTGACAGCCATGTGAGCTCTATCATATTCGAATCCATATCTCTTCTTAGAACCTCATCAATAGTCTCCTTCTCCTCTTTATTACCGGAGGAATCCAAAAGAGTGACAGTCTCTCCGTCTATCGCGGTAATAGTCCTGTAGTGCTTCAAGCCTGTGTCCAGCACCGCCGCAGGATTCCCGGTGGAAAGGATTTTGTTCAGTTCCTCAATAAAGACCGCCTTCTGTTTATGATATAAGATCCTGTCCGCTTCCTTTTCTTCCTCTGTTTTTTCAAGCAGCATCTTATTATCGGTCTTCATATACGAAGGGACAGTAAAGACAAGGCTTCGTACCGCCATATTCCGGTTTCTCTTAATAAAGAAATCCGCTGTCTGGTAAATGCTTCCGAATTCCGTGCAGCCTTTTCCCATGTATTCTCTGAAATCACTTACTATCTTATCATACTCTGCCTTGTCGATCCCCATCTTCATCCTGTCTGTATCCTCAAAGGATCTGATCTCTTCATCAGAGGGTGAGAATGCTCGCATATCAAACTGGTTTACGATCTTCTTTCCCATGAATGAGTTTAGAAGTGTGGCTCCGGCCACGCACCAGCAGTTATTTTTATCCTGCGCCTCATAGTCCCTGACCGTAAGTCCGATATCCCTTTTATACTTCGGAAGGGGATCCAGCTTCACCTGCCGGACTGCCTGCGGCTTCTCCACTTCCGGCTTTTTCTCTTCT
>CACZNS010000173.1 GCA_902782575.1 uncultured Lachnospiraceae bacterium | reverse complement strand
GCATAGAAAAGGTCATGAACCCTTCTGTCCTCTGCTCTTTTCCAGGGTTCATACAGCTTCCGGATCAGGCTCCCAAGCCCCCTTGCGATCTCCGGATCCTTTCTTCCTGATCTGCGGGAGCGGTACAGGGCATTGAGAAGAAAGCCAAGACATTCACAGGTCTCCGGAGCCGTAAGCAGGCCTGCTCCATCACTTCCCGTAAGGGGATACAGTATTTCCGGATTTTTTGCCGCAGGCATTTTCCCGCCTCCGGCTCTGCAGGTCAGAAAATGACCGTAATATCCGACCAAAATGTATACGGCGGATCTGTGATCTGCTTCGATCATCCCTTTCTTTCCGCGGCAGAGGCAGAATACGCCGTCCCTGCGGATGATATCGCGAACGGATCTGTCATACGGGATCTTCACGCGGGCTCTGTTTTGCGTTTCATATTCCGGGATCATAGCTCAATCTCCTCTGTGAGAGCTGCCACTAAGCGGGGGCCATTACAGATACAGTGTATCAAAACGAAGCTTCCCGAACAGTAAACCGCTGGTTCATTCCCTCATGGATCCTCTATTGATATGATAAATACAGGCTGCACCGGAGCCTTCAGGGGCGCGCTACCGTAAAAGCCGCTAAATCGGCTCACATACACCGGAGGGAGAAAGGCCATGAAGGAAGGATCACGAAATATAAAGCCATTGGAAGCCTATGCTCTCTGCGGGGGATTCTGTCTGATCCTGACTCTGGTCTCATTTGTGCGAGCCTGCGGTCTTCCCGAAATTCATTTGATGCTCCTGCATAAACTGCTGTGGCAGATCATTCTGTATATCGGGCTGCCGCTTTTTCTGTTTTTTGTGATCTGGGTTGCCGTTCTGAAATGCCACGGGCTGGATATTGCTTATTACACGCTGCTTGGCTGCTGCGACGGTGCCGTATTCTCAAAGGTTATCTCCTTCTTTCATCCCGAGCGCAAGGCTCTGAGCATCACGGTCGTGATCCTCTGCACCCTTGCCGGACATTATATCGGGCGTCTCATGTACCTGCCCGGCTCCTTATACAGAAAAGAGCCCTCCCCGTCCGCAAAGATTTTTTCCGGATTGTTTTACGGTATGACCGCCCTATCCATCGCGTTTGTCCTGATCCGCGACACAGAGCAGGCTTCCTCCTTCATAGTCCGGAATGTCCCGGCTCCGGTACTTTTCGCCGCTGCTTTCATGACTTATCTGACAGGAGCCCGGCTGATCAGCCTGAGCAGGCGCAGAGAAAAGGAACGGCTTGCCGGAGAGCGTGACCGGATCATGAAAAAGCAGGATCAATATGACGAGACCATATCGAGGATCAAAAAAGAGAAGGCCGATAATGCCCGCCGGGAGCAGGAAGAGAAGGCTGAAAATGCCCGCCGGGAGCAGGAAGAGAAGGACGGAAATGCCCGCCGGGAGCAGGAAAAAAATGCCGGAAGCGAAAGCGGCCGAAAGGAGCAGCGCAGTGATTCGAAGCAGCAGAGCCGAAGCTCCTCGGGCAGCGCCGGTCAGCAGTCGTACTTTTCGGATTGCCATACCCGGGCCGAGATAAAGCGCCGGTACCGGAAGCTCTGCAAGCGGCTCCATCCGGACTGCCCGGGCGGAAATAAAGAATCCTTCTGCAGAATGCAGAAGGAATACGAGCAAATGCTGAAGAAGTTTGACAAATAGGTGCAGATCCGATCTGCGGGATGTCGGGTCAAGCACGCAGGCCGTTCTGCTTCGCGGATCGCGGATGTTTGGGACTTTTATTGTATTCCGGAGTATATGATTTACGGACTGTCCCGGGATGTGATTATCCGGATGATATCAGAAAGCATCCCATAATCTGTTTTCATACTCCGCACAGGTCCTAAAGATCAGACCCAGCTCTTCGGAAAGCCCGGAAGAAATGCCTTCGGCTTCCTTATCCACCAGCTCGATCCATCTACGGTTGGCTTCCGTGTATTCCGGGCAGGTATAGGCATCGAACCAGCTTTTATAAGGGGACCCGGAGAGCTCCTCTCCGTATTTCCCGCTCACGCTCTGCCCGATAAAGGCATAGCACCAGGAGCACTGCAGCAGAGCCGTAAGACCGGCTATCAGTCCTTCCCCGTCCAGCCTGTCCCGCATATATCGCAGATATTCCGAGGCTATCGGAAGCAATGTGCCATTCCTTAACTGCTCCTTTGTACTGCCGGCCTTTTCCGTATCCGGCAGGTGGACGCGGCTGATCTCCTGCTTTGTTTCCCGGATCGTATCAAGCAGGAAATCCCTGCAGGAAGGCTTCTCAGATGCCTGCAGCATAGCCTTAAGGAGATCGATGTAACCCAGCAGATACAGATGATCCTGCTGCAGATAGCTGCGGAAGCGGCTCCTGTCCAGAGTCCCCTTTGCCATTTCCGTTACAAAGGGTTTCTCCGCGGCCTCCCTCCACAGATCCTCCGCCCTGAAATACAGCATTTGCGAAAGCCTCATACGGCAGTCCCTCCGCTTCACATTTCCTTTTCCGCGATGATCGCCACATATCCCCCGCTCTTATATCCCTCAGACACCTCCTCGGGCTCTTCGTTGGTATAGAGCGGATTGCGGATCAGGGTCTGATAGAAGGTGAATTTTCCGATCCCCAGCTCCTTCAGGACTTCTATTTTCTCTTCGGTCGTATGCCACACGCCGGAGGAAGCCAGAGCCAGCGGGTAAGGCAGATCCGGCATGGCGCCCTTCAGATATTCATGCTCGTAGGTGCCGAGGCTCTTTCCCAGCAGATACATGAAGCCAAAGGCGCTTTCCTTCGGTACATCCAGAAGGATCAGCCTTCCGCCCTTCTTTAAGGCCGCAAGGCTTTTCTCATAGACCGGCTTCAGCTCCTCCATATAGCTAGAGCTTCCGTTGAAATAGATGATATCGTAATGCTCCTCCTGAAGCTCCGTTTCCTCGATCATGCCGCAGCGGATGATATTCACGCCCCGCTTCTCGGCGATCTGGCCCATATCCTTCGAGGGCTCGATCCCCTCCACGTTCGTGCAGTCGATATAGCTCTCAAAAAGACCGCTTCCGCAGCCGACGGACAGCAGCTTCTTCCCCCGGATGTCGCCCAGAGCCTTCAAAAACAGCCTCAGCTCGCTGGTAAAAAGCCTGTCGTTCTTCATGAACCACTCATCGTACTGCTCTGCGTATCCGTCAAATTTCTGTTTCTTTTCCATTTTATTCCGATCTCCTTTTTCGTATCACCGGCACATCGGATAATCAATTGCCGGTACCATGGATCCGCCCGTTTCCGGGGCCGCTCCCGCAATCCTCATAACACTCGCGATCTGAGTGTTCATCCGCAAGAAATCTTGACTTTTTGCGGATGAAATCGGTTATTCGGTCGAGTACGATTATTGATTTTCTGATGAAAATCAATAATCTACAGGTTTTTATTCTGCTGATCAAGCAGGATATAATTGTGCGCCAGCGGACCGGAGCCTTTCCCCAGGTCCAGCATGGCCGCCAAAGCTCCGGACAGATACTCCTTTGCGCACCTGACGGATTCCTCCAGACTGCAGCCCTTTGCAAGGTTTGAGGCGATGGCGCTCGAAAGGGTGCAGCCCGTCCCGTGGGTATTCGGGTTGCTGATCCGCTTTCCCTTAAACCACACCGGATCCCCGCTTTCGGCACTGAAAAGCACATCATTGGCGTCGTTTATGCTGTGACCGCCTTTGACCAGAGCCGCGCAGCCGTACCGCTCAGACAGTACGCCGGCCGCTTCCGCCATATCCTCCTCATTTTTTATGGTCATGCCGGACAGGATCTCCGCCTCCGGGATATTCGGCGTGATCACAGTCGCCAGCGGAAGAAGTCTTTCTTTGAGTGTATTGACCGCGCTCTCTTCGATCAGGCGGGCGCCGCTGGTGGCGACCATGACCGGATCCGCCACGATGTTTACGGCTCCGTATTGCTTCAGCTTATCCGCTATGACCTCTATGAGGGCGGAGGATGCAACCATCCCGATCTTTACCGCATCCGGAAAAATATCCTCAAAGACCGCATCGAGCTGCTTCGCCAGAAAATCCGGTGTCGCCTCCATGATACCCGTAACGCCTGTGGTATTCTGCGCGGTAAGGGCTGTCACAGCGCTCATCGCGTACACCCCGTTCATGGTCATCGTTTTAATGTCCGCCTGGATGCCGGCGCCTCCGCAGGAATCCGATCCCGCGATCGTCAATGCCTTTTTCATTCGTATCCTCCTACCTTGCCGATGCTTTTATCTGTTACGACTCTTTCCCTGTCATTTCGATCCAGCCGCTTCCTGAAGCATTCTCTTTTCTTCGGCGCCCCAAACGGCGCCCCGGTCTGTTGCTATGGAACTGTCACATGATCTTCCCGAAGGTTTCGCCGGGCCCGATATAGAGGTCTGCGGCTTCCCTCAGCGCCCTCTGGTCCGGCTCTCCGTCCCGGTCATATACCCCGACGGTACGGTAGCCTGCCAAAGCCGCTGTCTGCAGTGCGTAAAAAGAATCCTCAAATACGCAGATCTCCTTTCTTTCAAGCCCCATATAAGCAGCGGCCGCATCATAGATCCCGGGGGAATGCTTGCTGGTCCCGACCTCGGAGCTGGTATAGAGCTTTTCGATATATTCGAGCAGACCGTTTCGTTTAAGCGCCCGCTCGATATGATCCCGGGGGCTTGATGTGGCAGCCGTTACCCGCAGGCCGCTTTGCCGCACGGACCGCAGCAGTTTTTCCGCTTCCGGCTTTGCCTGCACCTCGTAATAATAAAAATCCCGGATCATGTCCCCGATATCCTTAAGCACCTCCTGCCGGGTCTTTTCCAGACCGTAGTGCTCAATCAGGTATTCCGCACCCTGCTCCATGCTCATGGAAAAAAGGATCTCTCCAACCTCCTGCTCCGGTGTGATCCCATTCTTTTTCAGATACCGTGCGCCCAGATCCTTCCATAAGCCAAGGGAATCCAGGAGTACCCCGTCAATATCAAAGATCACGCCTTTCATGCCTGGTACCGGCGTCATCCCGTCACCGTTTCCGTTACGATCTTCTTCAGATCAGAGGCTGCCTGCCTGATATTTTCCCGGGCGTAGATCGCGCTGATCACCGCTACGCCGCAGATGCCGCTTCCTTTCAGCTGCAGCGTGTTCTGCTGGGTGATCCCGCCTATCGCCACCACAGGAATGGATACGGCTTCACAGATCGCTTTCAGCGTTTCAAAGGATACATCTTCCGCGTCATCCTTGGAGCCGGTGGGAAACACCGCCCCGACCCCGAGATAATCGGCTCCGCGCTGTTCCGCGAGGACGGCCTGCTCCACCGTCTGTGCCGATACGCCCAGTATCCTTTCCGGCCCTATCAGAGCACGCACGTCCCCGGCCTCCATGTCGCTTTGTCCCACATGCACTCCGTCCGCATTCATCCTGAGTGCGATCTCCACATTGTCGTTGACGACGAAGGGCACCTCATATTCCTTCGCCAGGGTCTGAAGCTGCACTGCCTCTTTATAAAAGCTCTCCGTGTCCAGGTTCTTCTCCCGCAGCTGCAGAAACGTAACGCCGCCCTCAAGGCTTTCCCGAACGGCCTCGGCAAGCGTCCTCTCCCCCAGCCAGTGGCGGTCCGTTACCGCGTATAAAAGCAGGGAAGCTGCCAGATCCTTATTTGTCTTTATTCCATATTTCATGTCACACACTCCTATCATCCGGCGCCATTCTTAAAGAGGTGCGCCGGAGGTTATCTGTTCTTTTTATCCGTGCTGGTTTATGATAATGCCGCGACGCTGGTTTTCTGATCTCTCTGTGTTTTATCTAAGCTCGTATCTGGCGCCTTTTTCGAGGGTTTCCCCGTCCATATGGCAGATGGCGTCGATGATCCGGTTTCTGTAGGTGGCGTTGCCCTCTCCTTCCTGCATACGGCTCCATCCGATCTCCCCGGCAAGGCCCATCGCGCAGACCGCGGCGGCTGCCGCTTCAAGCTGTGCGTCGGGATTTGCCACAAGGAAAGCCGTCATCATTCCGGAGAGCTGGCAGCCGGTACCCGTGATCTTTCCCATTTCCGGGCGGCCGTTTCGGATCACATAGCATTTTTCCGCATCCGCCACAAGGTCGATCGCTCCCGTTATGGCTATCAGCGAACCGGTGTTTCCTGCCATCTGCTTTGCAAAGCCGGCTGCCGCGTCAAGGGTTTCCTCCGTGACCGCGTCGGCCGCATCGGCATCCACTCCCTTGGTAGTTCCGCTGCCGAGCGCCAGCGTCCTGATCTCCGAAATGTTACCGCGGACAGCTGTAAAGCGGATCTCCTTCATCAGTCCGGCAGCCGTATCGGTACGCAGTGCGGATGCTCCGGCCCCGACAGGATCCAACAGGACCACGTGTCCCAGAGCGTTCGCTCTTCTTCCGGCGCGATACATCGCCTCGATGCTGCTCTTATTGAGTGTTCCGATGTTGATGTTCAGGCCGCCGCAGATACCGGTGATATCCTCCACATCCTCCGGCTCGTCCGACATGATCGGACTCCCGCCGCAGGCCAGAAGGATGTTTGCCACATCATTCACGGTCACATAATTGGTGATGTTGTGTACCAGCGGTACGGTTTTTCTTACATTTTCAATACAGGTTCCAAGCATAACAAGCCTCCGTGTCCGTCAGGGAGAAAACCGGCATACAGGCCTGTGTCCTCGAAGGCTTTTTTCCGATCAACGACCCAACGCTTGCTCGGTGTCCTGATCCGAAGCCAGGTCATATCTTTTCCAAAAGTCAACGACCCGGTGTCTGCTCGGTGTCCTGATCCGAAGCTAGATCATATCTTTTCCAAAAGCCAACGACCCGGTGTCTGCTCGGTTTCTTCCTGCAAAATAAAAAACAGATATGCCAAACAGCCATATCTGCAGAATAAAAACTGTCCATACAAAAACAGACAGTCTCTTTCAATATGTCCCTACGTTGGCATTATCCAAATCAGGTAATGGGTCCGGGCTGTAACTCCCGTTCTCAGCCTGCTCACACAAGCTCCCCTTTTGTTAACGTCACAAGAATACTACTTTTCGGACGGGAATGCAAGACGCCGCCTGTACCGGGCAATATGCGTGTTGATTTTGTTATATGCAGATGCTATCATACGATGAACAAAAGGGGACGAACGCTATGGTAAACGAATAAGGAACTGCACTTTCCCGGGCCACAAGCGCCGGTAGCAAGGCATTTTCGGCTCACGATACGGAAATTACCTGATCCGTTACCTATAAAAAGAAGGATAAATAGAACTATCCTTCCGAGGCAGACAAAAAACCGTCCCTTGGAGGCCGACATGACGGTATACGAATATGGCAGCAAAGATTCCGGTATGGTTCTTATTCAGCCGGTGGATGATCATGACCTTGCAGTGATGGAGAGCGAGATCAGAGCCATCAAAGAATCTGCCGGGGATTCTTTTTGCCTGAAAGCAATAAAGGTTAACAGCTGGAATCATGACCTGTCTCCCTGGAAAGCTCCGGCTGTTTTCGGAAATGAAGACTTCGGTGATGGCGCGGAAAATATGCTCCGTGAAATTCTGAAGCTTACGGAGGACAGGAGCAGAACCTACTGCATCGGAGGCTACTCGCTCGCCGGGCTGTTTTCCCTTTGGGCGGCATATCAGACCGATATTTTTTCGGGAGTGGCGGCGGCTTCTCCCTCTCTCTGGTTCCCGGGATTCATGGACTATGCCGGTAAACATGAAATAAAGACCGGAACGATCTACCTCAGTCTGGGCGACAGGGAAGAAAAGACCAGAAATAAGATCATGTCCACAGTGGGCGACTGCACCCGTGAACTGTATGACCAGTACCTGAAGAAGGGCCTGAACTGCCGACTGGAATGGAATAGCGGGAATCATTTCAAGGAGCCGGATCTGCGGACAGCAAAGGCCTTTTCGTGGGCGATGCGGAAATAAGACACCTTTCGAAATACCCCGGATTTCCTGCTGTGACCGGTAATTGACCATGCCTTCGGTTTTTTTACTTCACCCGCGCCTTCCGATTTTTTTCTTCACCCGCGCCTTCCGATTTTTTATTGACACCCTTTCGTAAGTGTGATATGTTTATCTACTTGCTTCGGAATAAAGTTTGCTGTTTTACCGTTATTTCCTGTTCTGAAGCTTTGGCAATCAACATTCGCTTTATCAGCAGAGTCCGGTTATAAACGATCATCATCAGCTGCGTAAAGAGTTCTTAAAAACTATCACGCAACCACCCAGTTAGGGGCTTGCATATAAGCGCAGAACCGCGGCATAATGCGGCATATCTTGTCCGGTAAACATTTTCTTACTACCAAAAAACTACGTTTCACGAAAGATAAAAGGGCCTTTTACACGGCCCAATTCGCAGAAATTCATTATTC
>CACZNS010000172.1 GCA_902782575.1 uncultured Lachnospiraceae bacterium | reverse complement strand
GGGGAAAGAGGGCAGATCCGGATCTCTGGTAAACAGTTTTTTCAGCTTCTTCTACGGAAATTTCGTGGTACTGCTGCTGGGCTTTATCCAGACACCGATCCTGACAAGGCTTTTAGGCACCTCTGACTTCGGCAAGACCGGAATGTTTGAGACCGCGGTCACGATCATCTATATCTTTGCGATCCTCGGGATGGATCAGTCTTATATCAGATATTATTACCGGGAAAATGTCGACCGGAAGAAGCTGCTCTTTCAGTGTCTGGTCCCCGCGCTGATGATCGTATCCGTTTTGTCGGTGTTCTATATCGTTCTTTCCGGCTATGCAAATGTCTTTCTGTTCGGAGAGACCGGTGCGGATATCACGGTTCTGGTGATCGCTTACACATTGATCTCCGTATTTGAGCGGTTCTTTTTCCTGGATGTCAGGATGCAGCAGAACGGAAAGCTTTATTCGAATGTCAATATAGCGCAGAAGGTACTCTCGATCCTTGTGATCTTTATCGCATGGCACCGGTTCGGGAGCAGCTTCCGGGTGGGACTGTATGCTTTGGTGATCTCCTGGGGGCTTACGACTGTCTTTATCATCATACGGTATTTCATCCGCTCCGCCGGGCAGGAAAGAAGTGATACCGCCCGGAAGCTTCCGCAAAAGGAGCTCATCCGTTATGGATTTCCGTTTATCGCTGTTCTTCTGATGGAATGGCTCCTGTCCTCCTGCGACAGGTTTGCGCTGAGGCTCTGGTCTGATTTTGACGAGCTTGGGATCTATACCTCGGCAATGAAGATCATTGTACTGCTGCTTACGGTCAAAAATACGTTTGTCGCATACTGGTCACCCATTGCCATGGAGCGGTTTGAATCCGGCGACATGAAAGAAAACAGAGTCTTTTTCCGGAAGGCCTATGACCTGATCCAGTTTTTCTGCGTGGGGATGTCCGCGGGGCTGATCCTGCTGCGCAGAATAGTTGTGCTTCTTCTCGGAGCAGACTATCGCGGAGCGGAGCGAATGATCCCGTTCCTTACGCTGATGCCTGTCTTTGCGATCCTCTTTGAGATCACGAATCAGAGCATCAAGTTTTCCAAAAAAAACTGGTATCTGAATGCTGCATCAGCCGCGGCGATTATCTGCAACGTGACCGGCAATGCCTTGCTGGTTCCCCTGCTCGGCGGCCTGGGAGCGGCTGCAACCACCGGTATCTCTTACCTGATTTATTTTGCCATCGGTTCGCTTTGCAGCGAAAAATGCATCCCGATCGGCTATTCCTTTCGAAAGACCGCGGTGTACGTGCTGCTGCTTTTGATCTATTGTCTGGAAGCCTCCTTTATCGGGAACGCCGTATCGGACACGGTGACGGGACTGTTCGTGATCCTGGCTGCTTTGATCATTGACAGAGAGGCGTTAAAAACGATCGTAAACTATGGAAGCAAATTTCTTCGACGTAAAAAAGTGCATTAAGCGATTCCTGCTGCCGGCCCTGTTTCTGGTGCTGATCCTTATCAATTGCTTTTCTCTCGTAAAAGAATTCCCTCAAAAGGTGCCGTTGTACCGGTTTGATCTTTCCAATCAGACGATGTATCTGCCGGAATATCTGGAGGACGGAAGGCATCCGGATGCCTTCCTCAGAGAGTTCGTCAGAGATAAGAAAGTGAAGTTTTATACGGAATTCCGGACGTATGAGTCTTATCGCTTCGGAGGAGAGCCGGAGTATACGGAAAACAAATTTCAATATTATATCGATAATAATTACGGATATTTTTTTCGGGAATTTTCGGGGGATTATGAGATCGATCCGGGGGTGCCGCGTCCCTATACCGTCACCCATTCCGAAAACACGGAAACCTGGAAGAACAGCTTCACTTATCTCGGACCGTCAAATGATATGCTGAGATATTCATTTGCCGCAAACGATGACCATGATATGGACCGGATCCTGTATTATAAAAACAATTATTTTCATTATGCATGGAATTATATGGGTTCATATGAGAGAAGAGCCTATATTTCGCTGGATGATCCGGATGCCGAAACCTGGATCGCCTGCTGGGATCTGGGCGAGAACCTTTATCTGATGAGTGAAGACCGTTTTAACATTGAAAAAAGCAGAGAAGAGAAATAGCGCATCCAATGTCGATTGATCGATTACTTTCGGAAATTTCATCGGGATATTATATCCGGCAGGTGTTGGTCATTACCCTGCTGACAGGCTACGGTTTTTTACTGCTTCAGATCTTCAGGCAGGAGATATCCGTACTTTGGCAGGGGCTCCTGTCTTTTCCGGCTGGTCTGGCTTTTTATGCTGTGACCGGCTATGTCCTTCTCGGAACCGGGATCCGGTTTTGCACCGTAAGCGTGACGGCCGCGATGCTTCTGGCTTTAACGGGGATGTTTCTGATCACAAAAAAAAGAGGGCAGGTGATCCTGCCCATTGACCGCCGCGGATTATGCCTTATCTTACTGGCTTCGCTGCTTGCCGCCTGCCTTTGCTGCTCCGGCCTTCTTTCAGTCATTCTGGAAAATGATTCCTACTATTATTATTCCGAATATCCACAGGTCCTTGTAAAAGAAGGACACTGGAAATTTCAGATGGATGTATATCTTACCGATGTAGGTCCCGTTGCGGCGATCATAAATGCCCTTCCTTTTCTGTTCGGCTTTGCAAATTCCTTCGGGATCCAGCATGCCTTGAACATCAGCTTCTTAGGGATCTTTTACCTGAGTCTGTACGAAAAACTGCGTGAAAAAAAGGATAAACGCTCTTCGGTGCTTCTCAGCCTTTTGGCAGCGGTATTCCTTGCAACATCCCCTGCTTTTCTCACAACGGCGAAATGGATCATGGCCGGGGAATATTTTATGATCTTCTTCTTCCTGATCATGGTATTGGGAGACCGGGTGCTCCGATCGCCGGGAAAACCGGAGACGGCGCTGCTTCTGGCGCTTACGGTGTTTAACATTTCTCTCTGTATGATCCGTCAGGAGGGAATTTTGTTCAGTCTTTTCCTGATCATCTGCCTTTCGGCAAAGGAGCTTTCAAACAGGCAGCTGGTTCTCTTTTTCTGGATGCCTGCGGCAGCTACTGCCGGGATCTATTATGCATGGCTGTATCTGATCCTGCATGTCCGGCCGGACTATTCCTTCCTTACGGCAGGCAAGGCCCTTCTGGCCATGGGAGCCTCGGCGGCAGTGGGATTCTATCTGGTCTGTATCCGCGGAAGAGTCCTTTTAAGGATCCAGGAAAAGCTTTTATATCTGATCCCGGGCATGCTGGCAGCAGCCAATATGCTCCTGCTCCTGCTGGATCATAAAAGATATCTGACCAATCTGTATATGATGCTGATGAATATCAGGCTGAGAAACGGATGGGGATATTTCGGCTGGTTTTTTGCCCTGGGATGTCTGGCGGTATTTTACAGAATGCTTCGAAAAAAGGAATGGAAGATCACCTTTACGGATACCGTAATGCTCGGTGAATTGCTGATGATGCTCTGCGCGATCTGGGCCAGAGGACCGGTACTGCAGCTCGGGATCGGTGATTCCGGAAACAGAGTCCTGCTGACGGCGGTACCCGTTATGGTTTACGCGGTGATCCTCAGGCTTTCGGGTTCCGGTCAGAGCAGTTCTTAAGGATTTTTGAAATACACCGTACAGTATTTTTCTCTCTGGGCAAGGTAGTCTGACTCCAAAAGCTTCCAGAAAGGACCGGACAAATTGTTTTCGTTCGGGGCCGGATCGCCCAGGATGTCACCACAGGTTTCATAGGAGCCCACATCCGGATCCTGAATAAATACGGTATCGGGGACGCGTTCGGGATACAGGTCAAGATAAGACTGAAGCATTTCGCTGCTTATGAGATTGCGCCAGGTCGTCGGTCCGGCACAGCGCCGGTCTGATGCGAGGTATCCCCAGGGAAGAAGTTTGGAGAACAAAACGGTTCCTTCCGCTTTATCGTATTTTTGAATGGTTTCCAAAAGGGAGAGATAGGTTTCCAGATGCTCCGGTGTGGTATGAAGTCCTTTTGCGGGACCCGCGGGGATCGTCTCCGTCAGGCTGTATAACGGGGCATCTCTGTATACGAAGCTGAACCTAAGCAGGAAAGTCTGCAGAAGAAACGCGCAGATACAGAACACCGGCAGATATTTCAGGAAGGATCTGTTCTCGGAAGCAAATTCGCCCAAAAACAGGATCGAGGCGATGCAGGATACTCCATGACCGATGGACAGCACATAGAGCTCCCCGTTTGAGGAATAGCTGAAGGTCATGGATAAGACAAGGCCACCCATAAAGAGAGAGCAAAAGGCGTACCAGTCTTTTTTTTCACAGAGAAAAAAAACCGGTCCGGCAAAAAGGGCAAGAGCGGTGTTGCTGTAGCCTACGTGACCGGAGCTGAGAAAGATCTCATAGAGAAAAAGGAGAAGATCCGCGGAAAAAACAAACGGGACCAGACGTCTGAACCGGTGGGACGCAGCAGCTGCCGCAGCCAGAAGAAAGTGCAGATAAAAGATTTTACCGTAAACATCCGAGATGGAATCAAAAAATTTCCTGAAAGGAGCTATTACGGAGGTCTGGTGCTCCTCATCCGCAAGGACAGTCGGAAGAAATTCAAAAAGAGAGCGGATGCTGTTACCGCTCAGATACAGATAGACAAGAAACAGGAAAAGAGCAAAGGCGATCCCTGCCGATGTAAGAAACAGACCGGAACGAAGCTCACGGCAGCGGAAGGAAAAAACAGATAAAGGGATCAAAACGACCACATAAGCGATGGCCAGAGAGGGCAGGCTGAGGACCGCCAGGGCAAAGATAAATCCCCCGAAAAGAAGGGAGACCGCAGAGTGCCGGCTGATCAGGATCATGGAAAAGATGAAAAAGAGAAAGGTCATTGCATAATAAGACATCGTGGCAATATTTAAATGAGCATAGATCAGAAGAAAGGAAGAGCAGGCCAGGGCCGTGAGCGCGGATGTACGGTCCAGAAGGATCCGGTAAGAGATCAGGGAGCAGATCAGCGCAACAGCCAGATACAAAAGCCGGAAATACAGAATGATCCCTTCCGTCCCGGATGTAATACAGGAAAAAAGTCCGTAAAAGGGAAGAAGGATCAGAGAACTCAGCTGGGTCGGAAACCATTCTTCGGCAAAGATCAGATCTCCCTGCCAGAAACGTTTCGCAGTAGAGATATAAAAGGGTTCATCCGAGGAACAGAAACCGAAAAAGGCCCTTACAGCCAGAAGCAGGGCCGATAAAGCGAGAATGATATAGGGAAGCTTCTTTAATAGTTTTTTTTCCATTTTGACTGAATGAAAGGGTTTTTATCTGCGGAGAAAGAGGATCCGCAAATCTTATCGATAATCAGTATAGCACAGTCTGGCAAATCATGCTTCTGTAGTGTATAATCTACTTTGTGTGGTTTACGGCATCGAAAACAGTCCGGAGGCAGTGATCGCAGGTGAGAAACCGTCTTTGCGAATTTCCTGCTGCATGCTTCAGCACAAAGTGCTTTCGTATGGAGGATTGGTTTATGGCAAAGGATAGAGGTATAAGAACATGAAAATAGCAGTTGCTGGAACAGGATATGTGGGACTGGTTACCGGGATCTGTCTGGCGGAAAACGGACATGAGGTTACCTGTGTGGATGTGGATGAAGCAAAGATCCGCATCATGCAGCAGGGGAAGACACCGATCTTTGAACCCGGGCTTCAGGAGCTGATGACAAAGAATATGGACCGGCTTTCCTATACCACCGATTTTAAGGAAGCTTACCGGGATGCGGAGGTGATCTTCATCGGGGTCGGAACTCCGGAAAAAAAGGACGGCTCCGCGAATCTGAGCTATGTGTTTGCGGTGGCGGAGCAGATTGCCGAAAGTATTACAAAGGAATGCGTTATTGTGATCAAATCCACCGTTCCCATCGGGACAAATGACAAGGTAGAGGAGCTGATCAACGAAAGACTGAACGGGCGTCTTAAAGCTCATGTGGCTTCCAATCCGGAATTCCTTGCACAGGGAACCGCCGTTCAGGATACCCTTCATGCTTCCCGGATCGTGATCGGAGTCGAGGATGAATTTTCCGAAAAAAAACTGAAGGAAGTATATGAAGGGCTTGATGCGCCGCTTGTTGTCACAAACCGGCGCTCGGCAGAAATGATCAAATATGCCTCCAATGATTTTCTGGCGCTTAAGATATCATATATTAATGAGATCGCGAATCTGTGTGAGGTGATCGGAGCCGATATTCAGGACGTGGCAAAGGGCATGAGCTATGACAGCCGGATCGGAAGCAGATTTTTGAATGCCGGGATCGGATACGGCGGGTCCTGTTTTCCGAAGGACACAAAAGCCTTAAGCTGGCTTGCGACATTTAATGATCATGAGATCAAGACGGTCAAAGCCGCGATAGAAGTGAATGAAAATCAAAAGCTCCTGCCGGTCAAAAAGGCGGCAAAGTATTATAAGGATCTGAAGGGAGTAACGGTTGCCGTGCTGGGCCTTACCTTTAAGCCGGGAACGGACGATCTGAGGGAGGCACCGTCTCTGGTGACGGTACCGATCCTGCTGGACGACGGAGCCGTGGTAAAGGCATGGGATCCGGTGGGTGTGGAGAATTTTAAAAAGCGGATCGAAAACGGGAGCGAGATCGAATATTGTGATACGATAGAAGAGACCTTGAAAGACGCAGAGATTTGTTTTATCTTTACTGAGTGGCCGGATGTAAAGGCTCTTGATCCGTTGCAGTTTAAGAAGCTGATGAAAACGCCGATCCTGATCGACGGCCGCAATTGCTATGATGTGAAAAAAATGAAGGAAGTCAGCGGGATCGTTTATGACAGCATCGGGCGCGCTGCTGTAGATAACCGATAACAGATAATAGAAGAGAAAACAGATTAACCGATATGTATAAATTGATAATTTTTGATCTGGACGGAACTTTATTTAATACCAAACGCGGTGTTGTGGCTGCCGTGCGTCAGACTGTGCGGCAGGCGGGACTCTGGGAGCTTTCGGAGCAGGAGTACGATTCCTATATCGGTCCTCCCATGCAGCAGAGCTTTATGAATACATACGGTCTCTATGAGGAGGATGCCAGGGCTCTGGCAAACCGCTTCCGCGAGATTTACAGTATGGACGGATATCTTCTGCAGATCGACGAATATGACGGCATGAGAGATACTCTGAAGAAGCTGTTTTCGGATGGCGTTCATCTTGCCCTGGCCACCTATAAAAGAGAGGATATGGCAGTTAAGATCTGCCGGCATTTCGGATATGACCGTCTGATAAGGACGATCCACGGAAGTGATGCGGAAGGCAGGCGTACCAAGCAGGATATCATCCGCATTTGTATGGAGGAGCACCCTGAGATCGGAAAAGACCAGGTCGTAATGGTCGGGGACAGTGAGTATGATGCGATGGGAGCCAAGGAGGCCGAGGTAGATTTCATCGGTGTAACCTATGGCTTCGGGTTTCGCGATAAAGAAGAGATATTACAATATGAGGGGGCGAAAGCGATCGACCGGCCGGGTGATCTGATACCGTTTACCAAGGAGGAGGAACAGGAGAAAAAGCCGGATGCTGAAGATTGACGTTCTGTATCAATTCGGAGAAAGACATGCAGCAGCGGCAGGAGTATCAATCCTGTCGCTCTTTGAACATAACAGGCATTTTGATGAGATCCGTGTGTATATCCTCGGCGAGAATCTCTCGGAGGAGACGGAGGACAGATTCAGAAGAATGGCCGCGGATTATCACCGCACCCTTTCCTTTCTGGATCAGAATCATGTGCTTCATATCCTGAAAAAGCTGAACCTGCCGGTGCATCGGGGGCTGTATGCCTCTGATCTGAGGCTTTATCTGACATATGTACTGGATGAAGACATCAAGCGTCTGCTTTATCTTCAGGTAAATACCATCATAAACGGAAAGCTGGATGAGCTGGTCGGGCTTGATCTGGAGGGGCATCCGGTTGCGATGGCTCTGGATGCGCTGGTCAGAAAGCATAAAAAGCAGCTTGGCTTTGCGAAGGACGAATATTATTATAATGCCGGAGTGATCCTGTTTGATATGGAGATCTGGAGAGATCAGCGGTGCTCCGAGCGTCTTGTGAATCATATCAAAAATGTCAGGGCATGGTATCCGCTGCCGGAACAGGATCTTCTGAATGTGGTGCTGAAGGGAGAGATCCTGAAGCTTTCACCACAGTACAGCATGCAGCCGGTGCTTCAGGTGTTCAGCAGAAAGGATTACCGAAGAGTTTTCAGCACCCGCGGCTTTTATTCCGCGGAAGAGCTTCAAAGGGCGGATCAGGAGCCGATCATCTTTCTTTCATCCCGTTTTTCGGGAGAGTTTCCGTGGAATAAGAACAATGTTCATCCGGACAATGATTATTTCGATTTTTATCTGAGAAGATCTCTCTGGGATGATTATATTAAGCGGCCCGCTCATCGGGGACTGGTATATAAAATAGAGAAAATCCTTTATCGCAGGATCCCCCGGAGAGTGTTTATCCTGATCTTCCGCATAGCTTACGAGAGATCGATCCGCATAGCAAACAGAGATTCCCTGAAAGAGAATAATCGGGGTGATTTTATATGGGACAGGATCTGAAGCAGAAACGCGGAGAAGGTTCCAGATGAAGACATACAATGAGCTGAAGAAAAATATAAAGAAATACAGAGACCGATCCTTTGAGGAGCACTTGAACATAGCGCTTCTCGGAGATACGGCAACCCAGTTTCTTGCCACAGCCATCCGGGGGATGGGCTTTGAGTACGGGATCCGGGCAGAGGTCTTTGAGGCCGAATATGACAGCGTTGAGACCAATGTTCTGGACGGTTCCTCCGCGCTGTATGCGGAAGAACGGGATTTTGTGATCCTGTATCTTTCTTCGGAGAAGGCGTATGAGGCCTATCAGAAAACGGAGGAAGCCAGGCGAAAGACATTTGCCGAAAGCTGCATCGACCGGATCAGCTCTTACTGGCATGCGATCCGGCAGTACTCCCGGGCAAGGATCATCCAGTTTACCTTTAACCGGATCGACGACGGTGTTTTCGGAAATTTTTCATTGAGGGAGCCGTCGTCGTTTCCGTATCAGCTTATGAAGCTGAACATGCTTCTGTCAGAGAAGGCATCAGAGGATCAGGGGATCTTTCTGATCGATCTGGATCAGATCCAGTCCGGGATCGGCCGGTCCGCCTTTATCGATCATAAATTTTATTTCCAGGCCCGGATGACGATAGGGTTTGAGGCGCTCATCCGAACGGTAAAGGAGCTGTATGATGTCATGCTTGCCGTCCGCGGAAAAATAAGAAAATGCCTGGTACTGGATCTGGATAATACGCTTTGGGGCGGTGTGATCGGAGATGACGGCTTAAGCGGGATCGAGATCGGAGAGCTGGGGATCGGAAGAGCCTATACCGACCTGCAGAAATGGTGTCTGGAGCTGAAAAAAAGAGGGGTTCTTCTGGCTGTCTGCTCTAAAAATGACGAGGAAACCGCGAAAGAACCGTTTGAAAAGCATCCGGATATGATCCTGCATCTGGAGGATTTTGCTGTTTTTATGGCAAACTGGGAAGACAAGGCGTCGAATATCCGAAGGATCCGGGAGATTTTGAATATCGGAATGGACAGCCTCTGCTTTGTGGACGACAATCCCTTTGAGCGAAATCTGGTCAGAGAGATGATCCCGGAGATCACCGTGCCGGAGCTGCCGGAGGATCCGGCCGAATATCTTTCTTATCTTCAGTCTTTGCATCTGTTTGAAACTGCGTCCTATCATGCGGAGGGAGCAGACCGTACCGGGCAATACCGTGAAGAAGCCGAAAGACGGGAAGCCGAGACATCCTTTGCCACGATAGATGACTATCTGAAAAGTCTTGAGATGAAAGCGGCAGCGAAACCGTTTGACGAATTTCATTATCCGAGGATCGCTGAGCTTTCCCAGAGATCCAATCAGTTTAACCTGAGAACAAAGCGGTATACCGAAAAGGATATCCGGCAGTTTGCGGAATCGGAACGGTATCTTACCCGCTATTTTACCTTACGGGACCGTTTCGGGGATTACGGCCTGATCAGCGCGGTCATTCTGGAGAAACAGCCTGACGGGACTGGCTTTATCGATACCTGGTTTATGAGCTGCAGGGTCTTAAAACGCGGAATGGAAGAATTTATCATCAACACGGTCATGCAGCTTTGCAAAGAAGCAGGGATAAAAAAGGTGTCCGGAGAGTATCTGCGCACTCCGAAGAACGGTATGGTTTCGGATCTGTATGAGCGTATGGGGTTTATGAAGCTGGATGACAGCAGATTCGAAGCGGAGCCGGAAAAGCTGCCAACGCTCCGGACTTATATAGAGGCTGTCTGATGATCAGATCCAGCCTCCGTCCAGACCGATGATCTGACCGGTGAGGTATGAGGTTGTATTTATAAGACTGCTGACAAGATCCGCCACATCCTCCGGAGAGCCGAAGCGCCCGGCCGGGATCTCTTCCTTTATAAGCAGGCGGTCTTCTTCCGAAAAAGAACGGTTCATATCCGTGTCGATCACTCCGCAGGCAATGGCGTTCACCTGTATATTGCTGGGGGCCAGCTCTTTGCCGAGGGATCTGGTAAATGCGTTCACCCCTCCCTTTGTGGCGGCGTAGGCTGCTTCTGTCGAAGCGCCGGCACAGCCCCACTGTGAGGAGATATTGATGATCCTGCCGGAATGCTGCCGGAGCATTAAAGGTACGGCGAAATGGCAGGTATTATATACGGAGGTAAGGTTCACATTGATCAGCTCTTCCCATTCACCGGGTGTGAGATCCTGTATCAGGCCGATCTTTGAAATGCCAGCATTATTGACCAGTACGTCCAGTCTGTCGATTTTCTGAAAGATCTCTGAAACGAAATGATGATCCCCGACATTTCCTATATAATGGTGACCGGGTAGCTCTTTCAGCAGATTTTCGTTTTTTCGGCAGATCAGATGCAGGTCATATCCGTCTGCGGCAAGCCTTTCCGCAACAGCCCGTCCGATCCCGCGGGATGCGCCGGTGATCATGGCAGTTTTTTGAGACATTTTTATATTCCTCTGCCGTACCGCAGCATTTATGCGCGGTACGGATATGCATGACAAATTGAAAGTTTATGATACCTCTTCGTTGGTGAGCCGCCTTTGCGGCCTGAATCAGAACACCTCTGTCATAATCTGTATAACACAACCGGGGGATTATGTAAACACCAGATCTTGTGGGAAACGGATCTTCGGACACAATGTAACAAATTGGAAATATATTAAAAGCTGATAAAATCAGAGCGTTAGTTGTTGACAATCCATTTTTGCGGTGTTATATTGGTCTTCGGATTTTAACAAATTTGTAATATTTGGAGCGATTCAATATAGATGAGAAAAAACTTTGTCAAACTGATTAGTGCAGGACTTACATTAACGTTAACTCTTTCCACCGGTACGGTTGCTTTCGGTGCGGATCTGATGTCATCGATCCTTCCCGCGGCAGGTACGGCAAGGGTACTGAATGAAGGAGTATCCGTTACGGCAGTACAGGCGGAAAAGATCAAAAGCGACAGAGGGATCGAAACCAAATCGGAAAAAGCATCTGCTGAAAAAGCAAATCCGGATTCCGTACTTTCCAAGGCCGGGGACAGCATCATCATTTCTTCCAAAACAACTACATCAAGTGACACAACATCATCTTCTTCGATGAAAATGATAGAAGAGCCGACGGTGACCACATCAGACGGTTCCGAGCCTGAGCTGATCACAGTTGGGGCAGGGTCCACAGCCGGAGCCGGTGCAGAGGAAGAGGATGGGACAAGCGACACGGCGGAAGCTGTGCTGACCTCGATCGAAGGCACGGGTGAAGCGGTAAATCTGGTGGATGTGATCACAAGCAGCCGTAAATCGGATGAATCCACGGAAGATATTGAAGATTTCACAAATCTGGTCATCGCCAATGTAGACGGTTACGTGAATGTGCGTGATGCGGCAAGTGAAGAAGGAAATGTCGTCGGTAAGCTGTATGATAAGTCGGTCGGAGATCTGATCGAAGAAGAAGACGGCTGGTATAAGATCTCTTCGGGAAGCGTTACCGGATATGTGAAAGCCGAATACTGCGTTACCGGTGAAGATGCGCAGGCAATGGCAAAGGAAGTCGGGATCAGGATGGCGGTCGTCAATACGACAACGCTTTACGTCAGAAAAGAGCCTTCCAAGGAAGCGGAAGTGATCGGAATGGTTCCGGTGGAGGACGAACTGCAGGTACTGGCGGAGATGGACGGGTGGATTAAGGTTTCCGTCGAGGAAGGTGACGGCTTTGTTTCATCCGAGTATGTCAGACTTTATACGGACTTTGTAAGAGCTGAATCAAAGGCGGAGGAAGAAGCAAGACTTGCAAGAGAGGAACAGGCGAGAGAAGCTGCCCGCAAAGCGGCGGAAGCAGCCGGGAAGAAGAACAGCTCCTCGAAGTCGAATGGCAATTCTTCGGGCGGCGGTTCCGGCGTAACTTATGCGGCATCCGGCAGCGGACAGGGTACAGCAGTCGCAAACTACGCATTGCAGTTTGTCGGCAACCCGTATGTGTACGGCGGTACTTCCCTGACAAACGGTGCGGACTGCTCCGGATTTGTAATGAGCGTATATCGGAATTTCGGTGTCTCCTTACCGCACAGCTCCGGTGCAGACAGGAGTGTGGGCTACGGCGTAAGCGGCGGGATCGCAAATGCACAGGCAGGCGATATCGTATGCTACTCCGGTCACGTCGGTATCTACATCGGCAACGGACAGATCGTGCATGCATCGACGGCAAAGACAGGTATCAAGGTTTCACCGGTATCCTACAGATCGGTTCTGGCAGTAAGAAGAATTTTCTAAAAGGAAAATCATGTGAGCTTAAAGGGGACGTGTTCCGTCCCCTTTTCTCTTTCTCAACGACAAATTGCAAAAGACACGATAGTTTGTTATACTCATATCACAAAATACCGATGGAACCATCGGAACGAGAGGGAAAGGAGCGAACTTTATGCGCTTTGTGATCGTAGGTAAAAATGTGGACGTGACTCCCGGGCTGAAGCAGGCGGTCGAGGAGAAGATCGGCAAGCTGGAGAAATACTTTGCACCGGATACTGAGGTACACGTTACTTTGAATGTAGAAAAGGACAGACATAAGATCGAGGTAACGATCCCGGTGAAAGGAAGCATTATCCGTTCGGAGCAGGTGAGCAACGATATGTATGTGTCGATCGATCTGGTAGAGGAGATCATCGAGAGGCAGCTGAAGAAGTATAAAACAAAGATCATTGACCGTGAGCAGGGAGCCCCCTCCTTTAAGCAGGAGTTTGTGGAGAGGGACTTCCAGGACGAGGATGAAGTAAAGATCGTACGCTCAAAGAAATTCAGCATCAAGCCGATGTATCCGGAAGATGCCTGTGTACAGATGGAGCTTTTGGGACACAGCTTCTACGTATTCCAGAATGCGGAAACGGATGAGGTCAATGTGGTTTATAAGAGAAAGGGAAATACATACGGACTGATCGAACCGGAGGAATGATCCGTCCCTTCTTCGGGCAGTCCCGGATCCGTATGGAAAATACGAAACGGTATTCTGAAAGGATAGGATGACCTGCTGCGGAATCAGCTCATTACCGATGGTCTGATCCCGGCCGGTCATCTTTTGGATCGTCCGTAAGAATGCCGTTTTTTATTGCAATTAAAGGGGCCGTGTGTTAAAATCGAAACTGTACTGACAAAAAAATAACAAAGTCTTGAAGGAGGTTAAATGCATGTCTAAAAAGATCGTGCTGGCGGGAGCCTGTCGTACCGCCATCGGAACTATGGGCGGAGGGCTTTCCACTACGCCTGCGGCAAAGCTGGGATCCATCGTCATCAAGGAAGCGCTGAACAGAGCGGGTGTGAAGCCGGAGGCGGTTGATCACGTATATATGGGCTGTGTCATCCAGGCCGGTCTGGGACAGAACGTGGCGCGTCAGGCATCCATCAATGCAGGTCTTCCGATCGAAACGCCGGCAGTCACCGTAAACGTGGTTTGCGGCTCCGGTCTGAACTGTGTGAATATGGCTGCACAGATGATCCTGGCAGGTGATGCGGATATCGTTGTGGCAGGCGGTATGGAGAACATGTCCATGGCACCGTACGCGATCCCTCAGGGCCGGTACGGCTATCGCATGACCTGGCCGAGCCAGAGTCAGGGCGCCCTGGTGGACACGATGGTCAAGGATGCGCTTTGGGATGCATTTAACGATTATCATATGATCAAAACGGCGGATAATATCGCCGAGCAGTGGAAGCTTACCAGAGAAGAGCTGGATGAGTTTGCCCTGAAGAGCCAGCAGAAGGCAGTCAAGGCTCAGGAAGAGGGACTTTTCGACAAGCAGATCGTTCCTGTAGAGGTGAAGCAGAAGAAAGAGATCGTGTCCTTCGCAAAGGATGAGGGTCCCCGTGCGAACTCCACCATCGAGGGTCTGGCAAAGCTTAAGCCCATCAATCCGGGCGGATTTGTGACAGCCGGAAACGCATCCGGGATCAATGACGGAGCAGCTGCGGTTGTGGTCATGACAGAAGAGAAGGCAAAGGAGCTCGGCGTAAAGCCTATGGCTGAATGGGTTACGGGAGCACTTGCGGGCGTGGATCCTTCCATCATGGGCATCGGCCCGGTGGCAGCTACGAAAAAAGCGATGGCTAAGGCCGGCATGAAGATCGAAGATTTTGATATCTATGAAGCAAATGAGGCATTTGCTGCTCAGTCTGTGGCGGTCGGCAAGGATCTCGGCTTTGATGAGAGCAAGCTGAACATCACGGGCGGCGCCATCGCTCTCGGCCATCCCGTCGGAGCATCCGGTGCGCGTATCCTCGTCACACTGCTTCACAACATGGAGCGGACAGGAGCGAAAACAGGTCTTGCGACACTTTGCATTGGCGGCGGCATGGGCTGTGCGACGATCGTGAAGGCATACGAATAAGGAGGCGGCTATGGCATTGGTAGAGATAGAGGTAAAGGACAAATACGCCGTTGTGACCATCAACCGTCCCGAAGCGCTTAATGCGCTGAATTCACAGGTTCTGGATGAACTGAACGCTGTATTGGACGGCATCGACGTAAATGAGATCCGTGCGGTCGTTTTGACAGGCGCGGGCGAGAAATCTTTTGTGGCCGGCGCGGACATCGGCGAGATGAGCACGCTGACCAAGGCAGAGGGCGAAGCATTCGGCAAGAAAGGAAATGATATCTTCCGGAGGATCGAGACATTCCCGGTTCCTTTCATCGCGGCAGTCAACGGGTTTGCGCTGGGCGGCGGATGCGAGATCGCCATGAGCTGTGATATACGGATCTGCGCTGATTCCGCGGTGTTCGGACAGCCGGAGGTCGGACTGGGCATTACGCCTGGCTTCGGCGGGACGCAGCGTCTGGCAAGGCTTGTCAGCCCCGGTATGGCAAAGCAGCTGATCTATACCGCCCGCAATATCAAAGCGGACGAAGCATACAGGATCGGCCTTGTGAATGCGGTATATCCTCTGGAGGAGCTGCTTGCGGCAGCGGAGAAGCTTGCTTCCACCATCGCAAAGAATGCGCCGATCGCGGTGCGTAACTGCAAGAAAGCGATCAATGACGGATTGCAGACAAATATGGACGAAGCGATCGTGATCGAAGAGAAGCTCTTCGGTGACTGCTTCGAAACAGAGGATCAGAAGGAAGGCATGGCGAATTTCCTTCGCAAGAAGGATGATCCGAATAAGGTCAAGATCGTAGATTTCAAGAATAAATAGGAGGATTTGAAATGAAAGTAGCAGTAATCGGCGCCGGAACCATGGGTCAGGGGATCGCTAAGGCATTTGCACAGTGCGATGAATTTGACAAGGTCTATCTGTGTGATATCAAGACCGAGTTTGCGGAAGGCGGACTGGCAAAGATCAAGAAGGGCTATGAAAAGCTTGTGAGCAAGGGAAAGCTGGAGCAGGGAGCGGTTGATTCCTACCTTGCGAAATTCGAGACAGGCTTGAATTCCATCGCTGTGGATCCGGATCTGGTTGTTGAGGCAGCGCTTGAGGTCATGCAGATCAAGCAGGATTGCTTCAAGGATCTGATGGAAAATGTTGTTAAAAATAAAAACTGCATTTTTGCTTCCAATACATCTTCTCTTTCGATCACGGAGATCGGGGCAGGGCTTCCGAAGCCTATCATCGGAATGCATTTCTTCAATCCCGCAGACAGGATGAAGCTGATCGAAGTGATCGCCGGTGCAAACACACCTGCGGATCTTGTAGAGAAGGTTAAGGATATTTCCGTCAAGCTTGGCAAGACTCCGGTACAGGTCAACGAGGCACCGGGCTTTGTCGTAAACAGGATCCTGATCCCGCTGATCAACGAAGGCATCTTTGTTTATTCCGAAGGCGTGTCGGATATCGAAGGGATCGACAACGCGATGAAGCTTGGCGCAAACCATCCGATGGGGCCGCTGGAGCTGGGAGATTATGTGGGCCTGGATATCGTGCTTGCGATCATGGAGACGCTTTATACGGAGACAGGTGATCCGAAGTATCGTCCCGCACCGCTCCTTAAGAAGATGGTACGTGCGAAGAAGCTGGGCGTAAAGACCGGCATCGGCTTCTACAATTACGCGGACGGCGGCAAGGTGCCGACAGACCGGTAAAACAAAGATCATAATCATTAATCTATACAATAAAACGGAGGAAAGGTAAACATGGACTTTCAGTTAAGCAAGGAACATGCAATGGCGAGATCCCTCTTCAAGGACTTTGCCGAAAAGGAAGCGAAGCCCCGTGCGATCGAGGTGGATGAGACGGAGGAGTTTCCGAAGGATACCGTAGCCAAGATGGCGAAATTCGGGTTCCTGGGGATTCCGATCCCGAAGGAGTACGGCGGGCAGGGAGCAGACATCCTTACCTACGCAATGTGCGTGGAGGAGCTCTCAAAGGTCTGCGGGACCACGGGAGTTATCGTGTCTGCTCACACTTCTCTCTGCTGCGATCCGATCCTGACATTCGGAACAGAGGAGCAGAAGCAGAAGTATCTGGTACCGCTTGCAAAGGGTGAAAAGCTCGGAGCCTTCGGTCTGACCGAGCCGGGCGCCGGTACCGATGCCCAGGGCCAGCAGACAAAGGCGGTCCTTGACGGCGACGAGTGGGTCTTAAACGGCTCCAAGTGCTTTATCACAAACGGAAAAGAAGCTGATGTATACGTGATCTTCGCCGTGACCGGCAAGATCGAAAAGCGCGGAAAGATGATGAAGGAGATCTCCGCATTTATCGTAGAGAAGGGCACGCCCGGATTTACATTCGGAACCAAGGAGAACAAGATGGGTATCCGTGGCTCCTCTACCTATGAGCTGATCTTCCAGGACTGCAGGATCCCGAAGGACAATCTGCTGGGACAGCAGGGCAAGGGCTTCAACATTGCCATGCATACACTGGACGGCGGCCGTATCGGTATCGCGGCTCAGGCGCTCGGTATCGCGGAGGGAGCTCTGGAGAGAACGATCGACTACGTGAAGGAAAGAAAGCAGTTCGGACGGGCTATCGGTCAGTTCCAGAATACACAGTTCCAGCTTGCGGATATGGCGACCAAGGTAAAGGCGGCACAGCTTCTGGTATATCAGGCAGCAATGAAGAAGGCCGAATATCAGAAGGATCCGAAGGTCTCCTATTCGGTGGAAGCTGCTATGGCAAAGCTCTGCGCGGCGGAAGTCGCCATGGAGGTTACGACCAAGGCAGTTCAGCTGCACGGCGGCTACGGCTATATCAAGGAGTATGAGATCGAGCGCATGATGAGAGATGCAAAGATCACCGAGATCTATGAAGGTACCTCGGAGGTTCAGCGTATGGTCATCTCGGCGGCGTTATTAAAGTAAATCGAGCATACTGAGGCAGCTGATTGCATGGACATCGATGCTTCTTATGCCATAGTTCGGAGGTAAAAAATAATGAAAATTGTAGTTTGTGTAAAACAGGTTCCGGATACAAAGGGCGGCGTAAAGTTCAAGCCCGACGGAACACTTGACAGAGCAGCAATGCTTGCCATCATGAATCCCGACGACAAAGCCGGACTGGAAGCGGCTCTGAAGATCAAGGATGAGAATCCCGGAACGACGGTCACGGTGATCACAATGGGTCTGCCGAAGGCGGATGAGGTGCTTCGCGAGGCACTGGCGATGGGCGCGGATGACGCGATCCTGGTGACAGACCGTGTACTCGGCGGAGCCGATACCTGGGCCACTTCCTCAACACTTGCAGGTGCGATCCGCAATCTGGATTATGACATCATCATCACAGGCCGGCAGGCGATCGACGGCGATACCGCACAGGTAGGTCCGCAGATCTCCGAGCATCTTGACATTCCGGTCATCTCCTACGCGGAGGAGATCAAGATCGACGGAGATTCCGTGATCGTCAAGAGACAGTTTGAAGACAGATATCATATGCTGAAGGTGAAGATGCCCTGCCTGATCACGGCATTGGCTGAGCTCGGTGAGGACAGATACATGACTCCCGGCGGGATCTTTGATGCATATCAGACAGAAGTGACTGTCTGGGGGAGAAAAGATCTGAAGGATGTTCCGGACTCGGATCTGGGTCTTGCAGGCTCTCCCACAAAGATCGCAAAGGCTTCCGACAGAGTGGCAAAGGGTGCGGGCGAGAAGGTCACACCGGATACACCGAAGGATGCGGTTGCCTATATCGTAGGCAAGCTGTCCGAGAAGCACGTAATATAAAATGTGCCTTTGGCACAATTCATCCGCCGGCAGCCACCAATGAAGGAATCCGTGCTTCCGGCAGGAATGGATAAAGATAAGCGAACCGTGTTTCGTGGGCTGGTTTGCGCAAAGAGAGCATAAACCGACGAAAATAAAGGCCAAGGTTGTGAACTGATATCAAAGAAATGAGGTAATTCAGATGAGTTTAAAAGTAGAGGAATGCAAGGGCGTATTCGTATTCGCCCAGCAGGTAGATAATAAACTGAACAGCATCGCTTTCGAGCTCCTCGGCAAGGCAAAGGAGCTGGCAAAGGATCTGGATCAGGATGTAACGGCTGTCTTGATCGGCTCCGACGTAAAGGGACTGGCGGATGAGCTGGCATGGTACGGTGCAGACAGAGTTATCGTAGTGGACGATCCGGAGCTGAAGGAGTATCGGACAGAGCCCTATGCACATGCACTGTCTTCCGTGATCGAAAAATTCAAGCCGGAGATCATGCTGGTAGGCGCAACGGCGATCGGCCGTGATCTGGGACCGCGTGTATCCGCAAGGATCCATACCGGACTTACCGCAGACTGTACACAGCTGGATATAGGCGATTTCCCGCTGGCACCCGTACCGGGGCAGGAGCAGAAGCATAAGCAGCTGCTGATGACCCGTCCGGCTTTCGGCGGCAACACCATTGCCACTATCGCATGCCCGGATTTCCGTCCGCAGATGGCTACGGTCCGTCCCGGCGTTATGCAGAAGCAGGCACCGGACAAGAGCGCAAAGGCAAATGTGGAAGAGTTCAATCCCGGCTTTACACCGGATAATAAATATGCGGAGATCCAGGAGATCGTAAAGCAGGTTTCCAATGTCGCGGATATCGCAGAGGCAAAGATCCTCGTGTCCGGAGGCCGCGGGGTCGGTTCACCGGAGAACTTCAAGCTTTTGGACGATCTGGCTGAGGCGATCGGCGGTACGGTCAGCTGCTCCAGAGCGGTTGTGGATGCCGGCTGGAAGCCGAAGGAGCTGCAGGTGGGACAGACCGGAAAGACCGTTCGTCCGCACGTATATTTCGCGATCGGTATCTCCGGAGCGATCCAGCACGCAGCCGGTATGGAGGAGTCGGATATCATCATTGCGATCAATAAGGATGAGAATGCTCCGATCTTCGATATCGCTGATTACGGTGTAGTAGGCGATCTGAACCAGATCCTTCCCGAGCTTACAAATCAGGTGAGGGAAGCAATGGCTGAAAAAGCCTGATATCAAAGAAAGCATTTGATCAAAGAACCATGCATCGCAGGGTGCATGGTTCTTTATTTGTATGATAATGAGCCAGGCATGCAGCACCATGCTTGCATGAAATGATGCATATTTGGCGGATGCAGAACATCGGGGACAAGTGTCCCGAGGTGCGCTGCAGCATTGTCATCGGGCAGGAAGGGATCCCCCTGCTCGATTGTGTGAAAATGAAGTCTATGTTATGATTATACAAGGGTCAAAAGACGGGATATCAAAAAATGCCATGACAGAGGAGTGTTCGAAATAAGATGGGAGATTTAAGTCTGCTGGACTGTACGCTTCGTGACGGAGGCTTTGTAAATGACTGGAATTTCGGCCGGGGCAACATGATCAATCTGCTCGAAAGATCCGTATCCGCCGGGATAGACTATATAGAAGTGGGCTTTATCGATGAAAGGGAGGCCTTCGATCCGAACCGTTCCATCACACCGGATACGGATGGAATGAACCGTCTTTTTGAAGGAGTGGATCACGGCAGATCAAAGATCATCGCCATGATCGATTACGGAACCGCCCCGATCGAAGCAGTCTGCGATGCGAAGGATTCCATTCTGGACGGGATCCGGGTTATGGTAAAAAAGGATACCCGGTATGAGGCGTTGGAGTATTGCAGGCAGCTTAAGGAAAAGGGTTATCTGGTCTTTGTGCAGCCGGTTTCCATCACCGGATACTCCGATGAAGAAATGAGAGATCTGGTAGCGCATTCCGGGGAGATCCATCCGCACGCCATGTCGATCGTCGATACATACGGACTGCTGGATCAGTCGAAGCTGATCCATTATTTTGAGCTGATGGACAAAGGACTCTCCGGAGATGTGATGATCGGTTATCATGCGCATAACAACTTCCAGCTCGCCTATGCAAATTCCATCGCTCTTGCGGAATCTGCCGGCAGCAGAGATATTTTGCTGGACGGCTCCGCCTTCGGAATGGGAAAGAGTGCCGGCAACTGCCCGCTGGAGCTGCTGACCATGTATGCAAACGAACACTTCGGGAAACAATACGATACAAGCCAGATCCTTGAGATGATCGATACCTGTATCCGCAATATCTATGCGGTCAGTCCGTGGGGATATCAGATGCAGTATTATCTCTGCGCTTCAAACGACTGTCATCCGAAATACAGCCAGTATCTGATGCAGAAAAAGACCTTATCCATCCGTTCGATCAACGAGATCCTGAAGCTGATCGAGCCTTCAAAGAAGCTCAAGTTTGACGAAGCGCATATCGAAGAGCTTTATCTTGCGTATCAGAAAAACGATATCCATGATGATGAGGCGCTTCAGTCTCTTGGAGCGGAGCTTTCCGGGAAGATCATCCTTGTGACCGGACCCGGTAAGACGATCCGGCAGGAAAAAGAAAGGATCAGGACATATTTGGAGAAAGAAAGACCGGTGGTCTTTTCGATCAATGCCTGCTTTGAGGAATTTCCCGCGGATTACCTTTTCCTGACCAATTCCAAACGCTATCTGCAGCTTTCCGGGAGTCTGGAACAGGACAAATATGCGGGACTGAAGATCATTGCCACCTCCAATGTGACACCGAGCAGGGGAAGCTTTGATCATACGGTGGATTACAGCAAACTGATCGATCCCGGGTGCAGCATACCGGACAATTCTCTTCCGATGCTGCTCCGTCTGTTTGCAAAGATCGGAGTTAAGGATCTGGCTCTTGCCGGATTTGACGGATATACCGAAAAGGCCGGATCCAATTATTACAATGAAGACCTGGAATATGATTTCGCCCATGATTACGCTCTGGAGCTGAACGAATATACCGGAGGCGTGGTGAAGGAAATGAGAAAGGCCGGCATGAAGATCACGTTTGTTACCGGCTCGAGATATGATGATAAGCACTGATGGAAAGCAGATAATAAGCAAATATATGACAGGGGTTTAGAAAATGAAGCTTTCGGATTACATAGCGGAATTTCTGATCAGACAGGGAGTAAAGGATATCTTCACCATCACAGGCGGCGGCGCGATGCACCTGAATGATTCTTTCGGGCATGCGCAGGGGCTGCACTGTATCTATAACCATCATGAACAGGCTTGTGCCATTGCAGCAGAGAGCTATGCCAGGCTTACAGGCAGGATCGCGGCGGTATGTGTGACCTCCGGGCCGGGAGGGACCAATGCCATCACGGGAGTGCTGGGGGGCTGGCTTGATTCCGTTCCGATGTTTGTGGTCTCGGGTCAGGTAAAGCGGGAGACAACGCTTAGGATGACAGGGGCGGATTTAAGGCAGCTTGGAGATCAGGAATATGACATTGTCAGATGTGCGGAAACGATGACAAAATATGCCGTGATGGTCACGGAGCCGAAGGAGATCAGATATCATCTGGAAAAGGCATGGTTTTTGGCAAATAACGGCAGGAAGGGACCTGTCTGGCTGGATATCCCGCTGGATGTACAGGCTTCTCAGATCGAGCCGTCGGAATTGAAAGGGTTCGATCCGGCAGAGACGGAAAAGGAGGAAAATCCGGTCTATGATCAGCGGTATACGCCGGAGATCCTGAAGAGGATCAGGGAGTCGAGAAGGCCTGTGATCCTTGCCGGTGAAGGAGTACGCTTCGGAAATGCCTATCGGGAATTCCGGGACTGCGTCGATGCTTTGAAGATCCCCGTGGTCACGGCATGGAACGCCAACGATCTGCTGCCGGATACGGATCCCTGCTATGCCGGGCGGCCCGGCACTGTGGGAACAAGAGGCGGAAATTTTGTGGTTCAGAATGCGGATCTGCTTCTGGTACTCGGCTGCCGGATGAACATACGGATCATCAGCTATAATAAATTCCAATTCGGAAAAAACGCTTATAAGATCATGGTAGATATCGATAAAAATGAGCTGGACAAGCCGACGGTCAGGGTGGATCTGCCGATCCATGCCGACGTAAAAGATGTCTGCCGTGAATTAAGCCGGACAAAGCCGGAAGAAAGGGGAGATCACGAAAGCTGGCTTGCCTGGTGCCGGGAGATCAACCGCAGATATCCGGCCTGCCTTCCGGAATACGGGAAGAAGGACAGGCCGCTGAATCCTTATGTGTTTCTGCAAAGACTGTCGGAAGAGCTGACGGAAGGAGATGTGACCTGCTGCGGAAACGGAGCAGCCTGCGTACAGACCTTCCAGACCTTTGTGATCAAAGAAAACCAGCGGCTCTATACAAACTCCGGCTGCGCGGCGATGGGCTACGGCTTTCCGGCAGCTGTGGGAGCGGCGGCCGCGAGGCAGGGAGAAAGGGTCATCTGTGTTGACGGCGACGGAAGCTTTATGATGAATCTGCAGGAGCTCCAGACCGTGGTCTACAACAGGATGAATATCAGGATCTTTATCCTGAACAATAACGGATATCACTCGATCCGCCAGACACAGGGAAATCTGTTTCAACCGCCCTTCGTAGGGATTGACAGCGACAGCGGAGTCAGCTTCCCGGATTTTGAAAAGCTGGCTTATGCCTTCGGGCTTCCGTATAAAAGGATCGATACCGCAGAGGGCCTTACGGAAGCGGTTCGAGAGGTGCTGTCAGGCGATGGTCCGTTTCTGTGCGAAGCGGTCGTGGATGAAAAACAGAATTTTGAACCGAAGCTTTCCAGCAAGGTTATGCCGGACGGAAGCATGACCTCTCCGGAGCTGGATGATATGTATCCGTTCCTGCCGGAAGAAGAATATCAAAAGATCCGTGAGGAGGCGCAGAGCATCTGACCATGAAGAAAATCAGCGTATTGATCCCCTGTTATAACGAAGTGGAAAATGTGGGCCCCATGAGCGAGGCGGTCGTAAAGATCATGACGGAAGAACTGCCGCAGTACGACTACGAGCTGGTCTTTATCGATAACTGCTCTGATGACGGGACCAGAGAAAAGCTGGAGGAGATCTGTGCCGGGAATAAGAAGATCAAGGCGATCCTGAACGTGACGAATTTCGGGCAGTTCAACTCTCCGTTTTACGGTATGATCCAGACCACCGGTGACTGTACGATATCCATGTGCTGCGACTTTCAGGATCCGCCGGAGCTGATCCCGCAGTTTGTGGCGGAGTGGGAAAAGGGATACAAAATTGTAAGCGCGATCAAGACCGGAAGCAGGGAAAATCCGTTTATCTATTTTCTTCGGTCCTGTTACTATAAACTGATCAAAAATATGTCCGACGTAAAAATGATCGAGCATTTTACGGGAACGGGCCTATACGACAGATCCTTTATCAAGCTGATCAGCGAGCTGGACGATCCGATCCCGTTTTTGCGGGGGATCGTGGCGGAGTACAATTTTAAGCGGAAGGATATCCCGTATACGCAGAATGAACGCCGGGCCGGTAAAACCCATAATGATTTTTACAAATTATATGACGCGGCGATGCTCTCGATCACATCTTATACCAAGGTGGGACTGAGGCTTGCAACCTGGGGCGGGTTCGTGATCGGGCTCTTAAGCTTCCTTGTGGCGATCGTGTTCCTGATCCTTAAGCTGATACACTGGGATTCTTTCCAGGCCGGCTATGCTCCTATGATCATAGGGGTATTTCTTCTGGGGGCGATCCAGCTTTTCTTTATCGGTCTGCTGGGTGAATATGTGCTTAACATCAATACCCGTGTTATGCACCGGCCGCTCGTGATCGAGGAGAAAAGGATCAATTTTGATGAAGATTGATACCCCGCTCATGCCGTGATATGATAGCAGATATGAAAACCGCGATCGTAACCGGGGCGGCAGGATTTGCCGGCTGTAATCTGACAGAGCATTTACTGGAGCATGGATTTGAGGTCTATGCTGTTTTGAGACCGGAGTCGAAGCATAATACCAGGCTGAAGGAGAGTGAAAGCCTGCATAAGATCGAGCTTGACATGTCGGAGCTGGCTTTTCTGCCGGAGAGGATCGGACAGTCTGCGGACATCTTTTTTCATCTGGCATGGGATGGCGGCAGAAATGATTTTGCGGTACAATATAAAAATGTGGAGATCACACTGCAGGCGCTGAAAACGGCGAAGGCATTATCCTGCAGTGTTTTTTTATGCACAGGTTCCCAGGCAGAATACGGGGTAAAGGAGGGGCTTATCACAGAGGAGCTTTCTCCGGAGCCTTTCTCCTCTTACGGAGCCGCAAAGGCGGCTGCCTGCTATCTGTCAAAGGATCTGGCAAAGCAGGAAGGGATCCGGTGGGTCTGGGCCAGGATCTTCAGTCTGTACGGAAAATATGAGCCGGCGGGAAGGATGCTGCCGGATCTGATCCGAAGCCTTAAAGAAGGGCATACGCCGGAGCTTTCCTCCTGCAGGCAGAGCTGGGATTATCTGGATGCGGGAGATGCGGCAGAGGCATTGATCGCCCTCGCCGAACGGGGCGGGGATGGGGAGATCTACAACATAGCCAATGGGGATCATCATCCGCTGAAGGACTTTACGGAGCGGGTGAGGCAGATCTATGCTCCGGAGCTTATGATCGGATACGGAGCGGATCCGTCCCCCTTTGTATCCCTCCGGCCTTCCGTGGAGAAGCTGAAACGGGACACCGGCTGGGAACCGGAGGTTTCCTTTGAGGCCGGGGTCCGCTTAAATTATTAATCCGGGAGAAGTATGGCTTCCTGCGTGCAAAAAATGAACGCAAGGATCCAGCGTAAGGATTCCGGGGACAGGAAGCTTGTGTATGATCAGCTTCTTAGAAAAAGATACATGTTGCAAAAAGCCGCCGGGCTGAGAACAGATCGGCGTCTTTTGCGGAAAGAAGGACAAATAAAATGAAGACAGTGATCCTGGCGGGAGGCCTTGGGCTCAGGTTTTCCGAAGAGACCAGGTTTAAGCCCAAGCCGATGATCGAGGTGGGAGGGAAACCGATCCTCTGGCATATCATGAAGGAATATTCCTGGTACGGCTATAATGAATTCATCATCTGTGCCGGTTATAAGCAGGATATCATAAAGAAGTGGTTTGCGGACTATTTCCTCTGCTGCAGCGACGTGACCTTTGATTACCGGAACGGCGCATCGGAGATGACTACGCATCAAACCGGCGTGGAACCCTGGAAGGTGACCATCGTCGATACGGGAGAGCACACCATGACAGGCGGCCGTATCAAGCGGGTTCAGAAATATGTGGGAGACGAGCCGTTCATGATGACCTACGGCGACGGAGTCTGCGATGTGGATATTTCAAAGCTTGCGGCGTTTCATAAGGAGCACGGAAAGCTTGCGACACTTACCGCCGTGATGCAGGAGCAGCAGAAGGGTGTGCTCAATATCGGCGGAGACAATGCGGTCAAATCCTTCCGGGAGAAGAACCTTGCGGACGGCTCTCCGATCAACGCCGGATATATGGTCCTGCAGCCGGAGGTGTTCGATCTGATCGGGGGCGACGATACGGTCTTCGAGAAGGAGCCGATGGAAAAGCTGGTGGAGAGCGGAGAACTCATGAGCTATCTGCACAGAGGCTTCTGGCAGTGTATGGATAATTCCAGGGAACGGGACGACCTGGAGCTGCTGCTGAAGAAGGGTGTGGCACCCTGGAAGAAATGGAGTGACTGAAATGGCGGAGTGGAAGAGCGAGGAAGAGGCAAGAGAGCAGATCAAAGCTCTCGTGGCGGATTATTACAGGGATTTCAAGAAGCCGAAGAAAGGATTTAAGCCGGGAGACCGGATCTCTTATGCATCAAGAGTGTTTGATGAAAAGGAGATGCAGGCCCTTACCGATGCGGCGCTGGATTTCTGGCTCACAACGGGGCGGTTTTCCGACCGGTTCGAAAAGGAATTTGCGGAATGGATCGGCGTGAAATACGCTCATCTTGTAAACAGCGGATCCTCGGCAAATCTGATCGCCTTTATGGCGCTCACGGCTCCGGAGCTTAAGGAACGGCAGATCAGGCCGGGGGATGAGGTGATCACGGTGGCCTGCGGCTTTCCGACCACGGTAACGCCGATCCTGAACTACGGTGCGGTTCCGGTTTTTGTGGATGTGACAGTGCCGCAGTATAACATCGATGTTACAAAGCTGGAGGGAGCCTTAAGCGATAAGACGAAGGCCGTGATGATCGCACATACGCTGGGAAACCCCTTCGACCTGCAGGCGGTAAGGGAATTCTGCAAGAAGCATAAGCTTTGGCTTGTGGAGGATAACTGCGACGCGCTGGGGACGAAATATACGATCGACGGTGTGACAAAATATACCGGCACCTGGGGTGACATCGGCACCAGCAGCTTTTATCCGCCCCATCATATGACCATGGGAGAGGGCGGCTGCGTATATACCGACGATCCGCTTCTGCATAAGCTGATCCTGTCCTTCAGGGACTGGGGAAGAGACTGTGTATGCCCGTCCGGAAGGGACAACTTCTGCGGGCACCGCTATGACGGGCAGTTTGGCGAGCTGCCCCGGGGATATGATCATAAATATGTCTACAGCCATTTCGGCTACAACCTGAAGGTAACGGATCTGCAGGCCTCCATAGGCTGCGAGCAGCTGAAGAAGTTCCCCTCCTTTATCGAACGCAGACGGCATAACTGGGAAAGGCTTTATCAAGCCCTCGGGGGAACGGAGGATAAGCTGATCCTGCCGGAGCCTGCGGAGGGAAGCGAACCCTCCTGGTTCGGATTCCTGATCTCCGTAAAGCCGGAGAGCGGAGCGGAAAGAAATAAAGTCGTCCGGTACATTGAGGATCACAACATTCAGACCCGTCTTTTATTCAGCGGCAATCTGATCAGGCATCCCTGCTTTGACCGGATCCGCGGAACAGAGGCTTACCGTGTATCCGGAGGGCTTGACGTTACGGATTTTGTGATGAGCAATACCTTCTGGGTCGGAGTATATCCCGGGATGACGGATGAGATGACCGACTATATGGCAAAGATCATAAGGGAAGCCTGTGGAGGCATATAAATGTCAGTATTTGAAAAATTAGAAAGCTTTTATAAAGGCAAAAAGGTCTTTCTGACCGGAAATACGGGATTTAAGGGAAGCTGGCTCTCCACTCTGCTCATAGAGCTCAAGGCGGAGGTGTACGGCTATGCGCTAAAGCCGAACACGGAGCCCGCAGTCTTTGATATCCTGGGACTCTCCGGAAAGGTAAATGCCGCAGAAGGAGACATCAGGGATCTGAACAGGCTGAGCGAAGCCTTTCTGGAAGCGGAGCCGGATATCATCCTGCATCTTGCGGCGCAGCCCATCGTGCGGGAGAGCTATCTGCATCCGAGGGAGACCTACGAGACCAATGTGATGGGTACGGTCAATCTTCTGGAGTGCATCCGGCAGTATCCGAAGAAGCTGAGCCTTCTGAATGTGACAACGGATAAGGTTTATTATAATCCGGAGCTTTCGGACCATGCGTTTACCGAGGAGGAGATGCTTGACGGGTTTGACCCCTATTCCAACTCCAAGTCCTGCTCCGAGCTTGTGACACATTCCTATAAAAGCTCCTTCTTTTCCGCTCCGGACTGTGAGATCGCGGTCTCGACAGCGCGGGCCGGAAACGTGATCGGAGGCGGGGATTTTGCGGCAGACCGGATCATTCCGGACTGCGTGAGGGCTGCGGTTTCCGGGAAACCTGTCAGACTCAGGAATCCAAACAGCACCAGGCCGTATCAGCATGTCCTGGAGCCGCTTTGCGCTTATCTTCTGATCGCAATGTCCCAGTATGAGGATAAGGAGCTTTCGGGTTGTTACAATGTGGGTCCGGATGAAGCGGATGCGATCACGACCGGGCGGATCGCGGATCTTTTTGTAAAGAGCTGGGGAGATAAGGCTTCCCGGGAGGACGTTTCCGAGAAGAATGCTCCTCATGAGGCCTCCTATCTGAAGCTGGACTCCTCAAAGGTGAAGCAGACCTTCGGCTGGAAGCCCGTATGGAATGTGGAGGAAGCGGTACGGCACTCTGTGGAGTGGTACCGGGCATATTACAATAAAGAAGATATGTATGCATTTACGGTGGGGCAGATCAAAAGCTATTGCTCCGGCACGCCGGCAAAAGACCTTTTTGACCCCGACATCATAAAATGATAATCTGTGATTAACAAATGTAAGGATTGTGATATACTGGTAGGGTGTGTTTACGGATCATTTGTTTCCGAATATTAGTTGATAAAAGGAGAAGCAGTATGAGCAAGAATTTTGACGAGATCCTGAAAAAAGTAAATGACTTCCCGACGAAGAAGCTGTCGGTAGCTGCGGCAAATGATGACGCAGTGCTGGAAGCGGTCGCGATGGCGCATGAGAGAAAGATCGCCGATTCCATCCTTGTGGGTGATGAGGCAGCGATCCGGAAGATCTGCGCGGATATGAAGATCGATGCGGGTCAGTTTGAGATCATTGACATTCCGGACCCGATCGAGGCGGCGCATGAGGCTGTGAAGCTGGTGCACGACGGAAAAGCGGATATGTATATGAAGGGTCTGATCTCTACAAAGGATTTCCTGAAGAGCATTCTCGATAAGGAGGTCGGACTGAGGACGGACAAGCTCCTTTCCCACGTGGCTGTGTTTGAGATCAAGGGGATCGAAAAGCTCCTCTTCTTAACGGACGTGGCCTTCCTTCCGTACCCGACACTGGAGGAGAAGGCAAAGATCATCGCAAATACCGTTGAGGTCTGCCAGGCCTGCGGGATCGAGACACCGAAGGTGGCGCCTGTAGCGGCAGTCGAGGTGGTCAATCCGAAGATGCCGGCAACGGTGGAGGCAGCAGAGCTGGTGAAGATGAATGAAGAGGGGCAGATCAAAAACTGCATCGTGGACGGTCCTCTCTCCGTTGACCTTGCGATCTATCCGGAGGCCGCAAAGCATAAGGGAGCGGAAGACAGAAAGATCGTCGGCGACGCGGATGTGATCCTTTTCCCGGATATCCACGCCGGAAATATCGCATACAAATTTATCGTTCACACCACGGAGTTTAAGAACGGCTGTATCCTGACAGGGACCAAGGCACCGGCGATCCTGACATCCCGTTCGGATTCTCCCGAGACAAAAGTAAACTCGATCGCACTGGCGGCAGTCGTTGCTGCTTATCTGAAATAAGGAGGATATTATGGCAATCAAATCACTGATCATCAATCCGGGCTCCACATCTACGAAGATCGCTGTCTTTGAAGATGAGAACATGCTTTTTGACAAGACGCTCAGACATTCCAATGAGGAGCTGGCACCGTTTGATACGATCGTATCCCAGAAGGATTTCAGAAAGAAGATGATCCTTGACTTCCTGGAGGAGGAGAAGTTTGATATCAAAACACTGGATGTGGTCGTGGGCCGAGGGGGTCTGGTAAAGCCGATCGAGGGCGGCACATATTCGGTAAACGATGCTCTAATCGAGGATCTGAGAAACGGTGTGCAGGGGCATCACGCTTCCAATCTGGGCGGCATCCTTGCGCGTGAGATCGGAGACGAGCTTGGGAAGCCTTCCTTTATCGTAGATCCGGTGGCAGTGGACGAGCTGCAGCCTGTCGCGAGGCTTTCCGGCGTTCCGGAGATCCCGAGGACCAGTATCTTCCATCCCCTGAACCAGAAGGCGATGGCAAGACGCTACGCAAAGGAGAACGGAAAGAAATATGAGGATATCAACTGCATCGTGGCTCATCTGGGCGGCGGTGTTTCCGTGGGTGCTCACCAGAAGGGCAGAGTGATCGATGTGCCGAATGCGCTTGAGGGCGACGGGGCATTTTCACCGGAGCGTGCCGGTGCGGTGCCTGTGGGCGGCCTGGTCAGGATGTGCTTCTCCGGAGACTATACCGAAAAGGAAGTCTATAAGAAGCTGGTCGGCGGCGGCGGACTTTCCGCTTATCTGAAGACGAACAGCATGATGGATGCGATGAAGATGGTGGAGGAAGGCGACGAAAACGCAAAGCTCGTTGTGGATGCCTTTATCTATCAGATCGCGAAGAATATCGGCGCGATGGCGGCAGTGCTTAAGGGCAAGGTGGATGCCATCATCCTCACCGGCGGTATCGCTTACAACAAGGCGGTCACGGATGGTATCGCCGAATATGTAAGCTTCATTGCTCCCGTCAAGGTCTATCCGGGAGAAGACGAGCTGCTGGCACTTGCTCAGGGTGCTTTAAGAGTCCTGAACGGCGAAGAGAAGGCAAAAGAATATTAACGTCATTCTCAGGCAGCCGTCCGGTTGCCTGTTCAATGCACTTTGTGCTAAAATAATATATTGCGGCATGAAGTGCATTGTTATTTTAAATATGTAAGGAAAGTTAGTGCAATGAATCTGATAGAAAGAGTTTTCGGAACACACAGCGAAAGGGAGCTGAAGCGGATCGAACCGCTGGTGCAGAAGATCGAAAGCCTCAGGGATACGATGAGGGCACTTTCGGATGAAGACCTTAAAGCAAAAACAAAGGAATTTAAGAAGCGGCTCAGCGAGGGAGAGACACTGGATGATCTGCTCCCCGAAGCCTACGCCACAGTGCGGGAGGCAGGCAAGCGGGCCCTGGGCATGGAGCATTTCCGGGTACAGCTGATCGGCGGGATCATCCTGCATCAGGGAAGGATCGCCGAAATGAGGACCGGTGAAGGAAAGACACTGGTTTCCACCCTTCCGGCTTATCTGAACGCTCTGGAGGGGAAAGGCGTACAGGTCGTCACGGTCAATGATTATCTGGCAAAGCGTGATGCGGAGTGGATGGGAAAGGTTCATGAATTTCTTGGGCTTACGGTCGGCTGTGTCTTAAACGGCATGACGAGCGAGGAGCGGCAGAAGGCATACGGCTGCGATATCACATATGTGACGAACAATGAGCTGGGCTTTGATTATCTGAGAGATAATATGGCGATCTACAAGAACCAGCTGGTTTTGCGGGAGCTGCACTACTGTATCATCGACGAGGTGGACTCGGTGCTGATCGACGAGGCGAGGACTCCGCTCATCATTTCCGGACAGTCCGGGAAATCGACGGCGATCTACCAGGCCTGCGATCTGCTGGCACGCCAGATGCAGAAGGGTGAGGCCTCCAGTGACAAGCTTTCCAAGATGGACGCGATCATGGGAGTGGAGATCGAGGAAACGGGAGACTTCATCGTAAACGAGAAGGATCATCTGGTCAACCTTACCGCTCAGGGTGTGAAAAAGGTAGAGCAGTTCTTCCATATCGAAAACTTTGCGGATGCGGAAAATCTGGAGATCCAGCACTGTATCATCCTTGCCCTGCGTGCGCATTACCTGATGGCCAGGGATAAGGACTATGTGGTAAAGGACGATCAGGTATTGATCGTGGACGAGTTCACCGGACGTATCATGCCCGGCAGACGCTATTCGGACGGCCTGCATCAGGCCATCGAGGCGAAGGAGCATGTGAAGGTGAAGCGCGAGAGCAAGACCCTTGCGACGATCACATTCCAGAACTTTTTCAACAAATTTGATAAAAAAGGCGGCATGACCGGTACGGCACTTACCGAGGAGAAGGAGTTCCGTGAGATCTACGGAATGGACGTGATCACGATCCCGACGAACAGGCCGATCGCCCGTAAGGATCTTCAGGATGCGGTCTTTAAGACAAAGAGGGAGAAATTCAAGGCGATCGTGGACGAGATCGACAGGATCCATCAGACAGGCCAGCCGATCCTGGTGGGCACGATCACGATCGAGACCTCGGAGATGCTCTCCGGAATGCTCAAGAAGCACGGGATCCAGCATAATGTGCTGAATGCGAAATTTCATGAGCAGGAGGCGGAGATCGTGGCGGAGGCCGGTGTGCACGGAGCCGTGACGATCGCAACGAACATGGCAGGACGTGGTACCGATATCAAGCTGGATGAGGAGGCCCGGGCAGCGGGCGGCCTGATGATCATCGGGACCGAGCGGCATGAAGCAAGGCGTATCGACAACCAGCTGCGCGGACGTTCCGGAAGGCAGGGCGATCCCGGCTGCTCAAGATTCTATATTTCGCTGGAGGACGATCTGATGCGTCTTTTCGGCTCCGACCGGATGATGGCTGCCTTTGAAGCACTGAACGTGCCGGAGGGAGAGCAGATCGAGCATAAGATGCTGACGAACGCCATCGAGCGGGCGCAGAAGAAGATCGAGGATAACAACTTCGGGATCCGTAAAAATCTGCTGGAGTATGACCGTGTCAATAACGAGCAGCGCGAGAAGATCTACGAGGAGCGCCGCAAGGTGCTGGACGGCGAGAGTATGCGGGATGCGATCTACCAGATGATCACGGACATTACGGACAGTGTGGTGGATACCTGCGTGGGAGAGGACAGCGGCTCGGATGACTGGGATCTGCAGGAGCTGAATGAGCTGCTGCTTCCGATCATACCGATGCAGCCGGTGAAGACTCCGGATATACGAGGGATGAACCGGAACGAGCTGAAGCATTTCCTGAAGGAAAACGCCGTAAAACTCTATGAAAGCAAGGAAGCAGAGTTCCCGGAGCCGGAGCAGTTAAGGGAGATCGAGCGTGTGATCCTCTTAAAGGTCATCGACCGGAAGTGGATGGATCATATAGACGATATGGATCAGCTGCGCCAGGGTATCGGACTTCAGGCCTTCGGGCAGAGGGATCCGGTAGTGGAATACAAGCTGACCGGCTATGACATGTTTAACAATATGATCGATTCGATCCAGGAGGATACGGTGCGTCTCCTCTTCCATGTAAAGATTGAGCAGAAGGTGGAGCGTGAGCAGGTGGCAAAGGTTACCGGCACGAATAAGGACGACACCGTGCAGAAGGGACCGAAGAAGAGGGAGACGAAGAAGGTTTATCCCAACGATCCCTGCCCCTGCGGAAGCGGGAAGAAATTTAAGAACTGTCACGGAAGACCGGGTTCTCCGCCGTTTGAAGGATAACGGGAACAGGCTTTGAGGTATGCATATATTTCCGTACTGCGCATGATATGCAGCCGGTACGGCAGGGTAAGACGATGGTAGAATTAGATAATCTGAAAATCGAGATAAAGCAGTATGAGGGACCCCTGCAGGAGCTGAAGGATTCTCTGGATCTGGAGAATAAAAGCAACCGGATCGCAGAGCTTTCCAGACTCATGGAGGAGCCGGACTTCTGGAATGATCCGGAGAAATCCCAGAAGCAGTCCCAGGAGCTGGGAAACCTGAAGGATGATGTCAATACCTGTCAGGAGCTGGAGAAAAAGTACGAGGACATGCTGGAGCTCATCGACATGGCGAACGAGGAAAATGACGCGTCGATGATCGATGAGATCCGGAATGATTTTACGGCCTTTTCCGAAGGCTTTGAGAAGATGAGGATCAAAACGCTGCTTTCGGACGAGTATGATAATGCGAATGCGATCCTGAGACTGAATGCGGGAGCAGGCGGTACGGAATCCTGCGACTGGTGCTCCATGCTTTACCGCATGTACACGCGCTGGGCAGAACGGCACGGCTTTAGCGTGGAGGAGCTGGATTCGCTGGAGGGTGATGAGGCGGGCTACAAATCCGTAACGTTCCAGATCAACGGAGAGAATGCCTACGGATATCTGAAGTCCGAGCACGGCGTACACCGTCTGGTCAGGATCTCTCCCTTTAATGCGCAGGGCAAGCGGCAGACCTCCTTTGTTTCTCTGGATGTGATGCCGGAGATCAATGATGACATCGATATCGAGATCAATCCGGACGATATCAGGATCGATACCTACCGTTCCTCGGGAGCAGGCGGTCAGCACATCAACAAGACCTCCTCCGCGATCCGGATCACTCATTTTCCCACCGGGATCGTGGTGACCTGCCAGAATGAGAGATCACAGTTTCAGAATAAGGACAAGGCAATGCAGATCCTGAAATCCAGGTTGTACGTGCTGGCGAAGGAGACCAATGCGGAGAAGCTCTCGGACATCCGGGGTGAGGTTAAGGATATCGCCTGGGGATCACAGATCCGCTCCTATTTCCTGCAGCCGTATCAGCTGGTGAAGGATCTGAGGACCGGTACGGAGGTCGCACAGGCGGATTCGGTACTGGACGGAAACATCGATCCCTTTATCAATTCGTATCTGAAGTGGATCAATACAAAAGACAGGGAGGGAACGACAGCATGAAGCCGAAGGTATATACCTGCTTTTGTACGGACATTATACATGAAGGGCATCTGAACATCATCCGTGAGGCGGAAAAGCTGGGAGAGCTGACAGTCGGTGTTTTAAGCGATGCGGAGATGATCCGTTACAACAGGTTTCCGACGAAAACGACAGAAGAAAGAATGGAGATGATCCGGGAGCTTTCCGGAGTGAGCCGGGTGATCGAGCAGAAGCAGATCATGTATGACGAGGTGATCCGTTCCATGAAGCCGGACTATGTTGTACACGGCGACAACTGGAACGATTCCGCCATGCAGGAGATCCGGAAGAATATTCTTGCACTGCTTCAGGAGTACGGAGGAGAGCTTGTGGAGATCCCGTATACGCATAATGAAAACGTGGAAAAACTGGACAGGCAGATGCGGGAAAAGCTCTCTATGCCGGAGTTCCGGCGGGGCAGGCTGCATAAGCTGCTGGAAATGACACCGATCGTTAAAACGCTCGAGGTACACAGCGGACTCACGGGCCTGATCGCAGAGAAGACCATCGTGGCAAAGGGTGAGGCCATCAGTCAGTTTGATGCCATGTGGATCTCCAGCCTCTGCGACAGTACGGAAAAGGGAAAACCGGATATCGAGCTGGTGGATATGACATCCCGCTTCCGGACCATCGACGATGTACTTGAGGTTACGACCAAGCCGATCATCTTTGACGGGGATACGGGCGGTCTGACGGAGCATTTCGTATACACCGTCAGGTCTCTGGAGCGGATGGGGGTGTCCGCCGTGATCATCGAAGATAAGACGGGACTGAAAAAGAACTCCCTTTTCGGAACGGAAATTCAACAGACACAGGATACGATCGAAAACTTCTGCGCAAAGATCGCCGCCGGCAAGCGGGCGCAGCTTTCGGATGATTTTATGATCATCGCAAGGATTGAGAGCCTGATCCTCGAGAGAGGACAGGAGGATGCCCTTGAGCGTGCCGGAGCCTATGTGAAGGCCGGAGCGGACGGGATCATGATCCACAGCCGGAAGAAAGAACCCGATGAGATCTTTGCTTTCTGCGATGCTTTCCGGGCAAAGGATAAAAAGACACCGCTGGTTGTGGTCCCTTCTACCTTCAACACGGTGACGGAGGAGGAACTTGCGGGACACGGCGTCAATATCGTGATCTATGCGAATCAGATGCTCAGGGCCGCATTTCCGGCGATGGAGCGGGTGGCAAAGAGCATTCTGGTAAATCAGAGAGCGTTTGAAGCGGACAGCGACCTGATGCCGATCAGGGAGATCATAACCCTGATCGATGAGCTGTGACAAAGCAGGGCGGGGTCTGAAGGTTGTATCTGCCGCATGAGAATACTCAGGTACAGAAGGGAGATAAGGATGAGCGTGGAGAGGAAAATACTGCTGAATCCGGGGCCGTCTACTACGACGGATACCGTAAAATACGCACAGATCGTGCCGGATATCTGTCCGAGGGAAAAAGAATTCGGTGATATCATGGCGGAATTGAGCAGGGATCTGGTAAAGATCGTGCATGGCAGGCCCGAGGATTATACGGCAGTTCTCTTCTGCGGCTCCGGTACGATCTGTATCGATATCACGCTGAATTCTCTGCTGGATCAGGGGAAAAAGGCGCTTATAGTAAACAACGGATCCTACAGTGACAGGGGCTGCGAGGTACTGCGCGCATATGGGATGCCTTTTATCGAGCTGAAGCAGCCCATCGATGTACCGCCGGATCCGGCAATTATCGAAGACGCACTGAAGCAGAATCCGGACATCGGCTATGTCTATATGACTCACCACGAAACCGGGACAGGACTTTTGAATCCGATCCGTGAAGTCGGAGAGCTTGCGCATAAATACGGAGCATTCTTTATTACGGATACAACCTCCTCCTACGCGATGATACCCATCGACGTATACAGGGATCAGGTGGATTTCTGTATGGCATCCGCCCAGAAGGGGATCATGGGAATGACGGGGCTGTCCTATGTGATCGGCAGACGGGATCTGATCGAGAAGTCAAAGGATTTTCCGAAGCGATCCTATTATTGTAATCTGTATCTGCAGTATCACTATTTTGAAACGACAGGGCAGATGCATCTCACACCTCCGGTGCAGACGATCTATGCGGCAAGGCAGGCGCTCAAAGAATATTTTGAAGAAGGGGAAGAGCGTAAGTGGGAGCGGCATCAGAGGGTGATGAAGGCGATCCATGAAGGCGAGGACGAGCTGGGTCTCCGGGAGATGCTGAAGCGGGAAAACCAGTCCGGTCTGGTTTCCGCGATCCGTTATCCGGATGATCCGAACTGGGATTTTGACCGGGTGCATGATTACTGCTATGAGAGGGGATTTACGATCTATCCGGGAAAGATCGAAAAGAAGGGGACGTTCCGTCTGTGCGCCCTGGGTGCGATCGATGAAGAAGATATCAGGGCATTCTTTAAGGTATTTAAGGAAGCATTGAACCATTACGGTGTACAGATCCCGATCCGGTATACGGACCGGACGGAAGGATAGGAAAGTGGAAACTGCGATATTAATGGCAGCCGGTCTGGGGTCCAGGATGAGGCCGCTTACGGAGCATACGCCGAAGCCTCTCATTCCGGTGGCCGGAGAGACGATGATCGAAACGGTCATCCGCGGGCTGCGGCGGAGAGGCATAAAGGAAATATATGTGGTAACCGGATATCTGAAAGAGAAATTTGCCTTTTTGCCGGATAAATATCCGGGTCTGACCATAATCGAAAATCCGGATTATGATACAAAAAACAATATCTCATCCGTGTTTGCGGCCTGCGATGTACTGGGCAGCTCGGATACCTTTATCTGCGAGGCTGATCTGTATCTTTCCGATCCGGATCTGTTTCTGGACACACCGGAGCATTCCGGATATTTCGGGAAAATGGTTCCCGGTCATTCGGATGACTGGGTCTTTGATGTGGATGAGGAAGGTATCATCACCCGGGTGGGAAAAGGAGGAGATGACTGCTACAACATGGTGGGGATCTCCTATTTCAGGCAGGAGGATGCAGTGATCCTGCGGGATGCCGTCCGGGCAGCCTGCAGGGAGACAGGGCACGAGCAGCTTTTCTGGGATGAGGTGGTGGACCGCAATCTGGACAAGCTGAAGCTAAAGATCCATCCGGTAAAGGCGGATCAGATCACGGAGATCGATACCTGTGAGGAATTAAAGGCGGTAGCGGCCGGGATCGCGGCAGGGGTTTTAAGTACTCCATGAGAATTGAGTCAGATAGTACGGATAAAGCGCCAAAACAGAGGGGAAAGCAGTGAAAATAGAGAAATTTACGGAGATCATCGGAGCGGACTTTTATACCGGAGTGCCGGATTCGCAGCTGAAGGCGCTGTGCAATTATCTGATCCATACATACGGTACGGATCCTAAGCATCATGTGATAGCCGCAAACGAGGGAAATGCCGCGGCGCTGGCTGCGGGGTATCATCTGGCGACAGGAAGGATCCCTGTGGTCTATATGCAAAACAGCGGTGAGGGAAACATCATCAATCCGGCCGCTTCTTTACTGAATGATAAGGTATATGCGATCCCGGTGGTCTTTGTGGTGGGATGGCGCGGCGAACCCGGTGTACATGATGAGCCCCAGCATATCTATCAGGGTGAAGTGACACGTAAGCTTCTGGATGTAATGGGGATTCCTTCTTTTGTCGTAACAAAGGAAACCGGAGAGACCGAATTAAAGGAAGCCATGGATCGCTTCCGAAAGGAGTTGGAAGAGGGAAAGGATGTCGCGTTCGTCATTTCAAAGGGCGCGCTATCCTACGATCAGAAGGTTACCTATCAAAACCCGTATCAGATGAAACGGGAGGAGATCATCCGGCAGATCGTGAAGACTGCCGGGGAGGATCTTATCGTGTCCACCACCGGAAAAGCGAGCAGGGAGCTTTTTGAGATCCGCGAGCAGAACGGACAGGGGCACGGATCGGATTTTCTGACAGTGGGCTCCATGGGCCACTCTTCATCCATTGCCCTGGGAGTTGCGCTTCATAGAAAGGACCGGAGGGTCTGGTGTATCGACGGGGACGGAGCCGCTTTGATGCATATGGGTGCAATGGCAGTGATCGGTGCGAACCGTCCGGACAACCTGGTGCATGTGGTGATCAATAACGAAGCGCATGAAACGGTGGGAGGGATGCCCACCTCCGCCGCAGCCATCGATCTGACAGCGATCGCGGCTGCCTGCGGATATCCGCACACTGTCTGTGTGAATACACCTCAGGAGCTGGAGAAAGAGCTGGCTGCCGCAAAAGAGCGGAAGGAGATGAGCTTCATTGAGGTGAGATCCGCGATCGGAGCCAGAGATGATCTGGGACGGCCGACAACGAGTGCGGTGGACAATAAAAAAGCGTTTATGGCTTCGCTGGCAGAGGAGCATGAGAGCTGAATCGGATTTTACAGATGATGTGTCGTAATAGAGGAGGAAAGGAAACATGAGAGGTGTTCTGCTCTACATAGATCCCGGTACGGGAAGCATGCTCTTTACCATCCTGATCGGTATCGCAGCAACGGGCATGTTCTTTGTACAGAAGCTTATCTTGAAGATCAAATTCCGGCTGAGCGGGGGAAAGGTCTCGGCCGGATCCGAAAACAGGATCCCCTATGTGATCTTCAGTGACAGCAAGCGGTACTGGAACACTTTTAAGCCGATCTGCGACGAATTCGAAAGAAGAGGGATCGAAGCGGCATACTGGACGGCATCTCCGGACGATCCGGCACTGGAAGAGAAATACGGGCATGTGAAATGCGAGTTTATCGGGGAAGGCAACAGAGCTTTTGCCAGACTTAATATGATGAGCGCGGATGTCTGTCTGTCCACGACACCGGGACTGGATGTGCTTCAGTGGAAACGCTCCAGAAATGTGAAATATTATGTTCATATCCTGCATGAGACAGGCGGAACTCTCCTCTACCGGATGTTCGGTATGGATTATTATGACGCCATTCTTTTGACGGGCGATTTTCAGATACAGGAGATCAGGGACCTGGAGGCCTCCAGGGGAGATCCGGCCAAGGAGCTGAAGGTGGTCGGATGTCCGTACATGGATGAGATGAAAAAAAGACTGGAGTCTGCAGAGCCTCTTACAAATGAGACGAAAACGATCCTGCTGGCTCCCTCCTGGGGAAAAAGCGCGATCCTCACACTGTACGGTGAGAAGATCATCGAAGCATTGCTTAAGACCGGATATCATATCGTGATCCGTCCTCATCCGCAGTCCATGACATCGGAAAAGGAGCTGCTGGACCGGCTCATGAAAGCATATCCGGACAGTTCGGATCTGGAGTGGAATTTTGATCCGGATAATTTTGAAATCCTGCGCAGATCAGATCTGATGATCACGGATTTCTCCGGTGTGATCTTTGACTTCACACTGGTATTCGGGAAGCCGATCATCTATGCGGAGTATGAATTTGATCCTGCGCCCTACGATGCGGCGTGGGTAGACAGGACGCTATGGAGAGATGAGATCCTTCCGAAGCTCGGAGTCCCGCTTAAAGAAGAGCAGTTTGGGCAGCTGAAGGAGCTGATCGACGATCTTTCGGATAATGAGGAATTTGCGGCCGGCAGGGAGCAGGCAAGGAATGAAGCCTGGATGAACATCGGCAGGAGTGCCGCTCTAACGGTGGATTATCTGGTCGATAAAAAGAAAGAGCTGGATGAAAAAGATGCCCCGGAGCCTGCGGTGGCAGAAGCATAAGGAGTTTGCGGTACCTTTTATGACAAATGAGGGAGAAGAAGAGATGATACAGATCGCAATTTTGGGATACGGGACAGTCGGTTCGGGCGTGGCCGAGGTGTTCCGCACAAATCAGGAGCTGATCGACCGCAGGGCCGGTGTGCCGGTCCGTGTGAAATATGTGCTGGATCTGCGTGATTTTCCGGGAGATCCGGTGGAAGAGGTGCTGACGCATGATTTTCAGGACATCCTGCAGGATCCGGAGGTGAAGGTCGTGGCGGAGGTGATGGGCGGCTTGAAGCCCGCTTATGATTTCACAAAGCAGTGTCTGGAATCCGGCAAGAGTGTCTGCACCTCCAACACGGAGCTGGTGGCGGCTCACGGCCCGGAGCTGATGCGGATTGCACAGGAGCATCATGTAAATTACCTGTATGAGGCAAGCTGCGGAGGCGGGATCCCGATCATCCGCGCATTAAACGAAGCCCTGACGGCGGATGAGATCGATGAGATCTCCGGTATCCTGAACGGAACGACAAATTATATCCTGACGGAAATGACCGAAAACGGCGCGGATTTCGAGGCCGTGCTGAAGGAGGCACAGGAGCTGGGATATGCCGAGCGCAACCCTGAGGCGGATATCGAAGGACATGATGCGCAGCGCAAGATCGCTATCCTCTCTTCGATCGCTTTCGGAAAGACGGTTCATTATGAGGACGTGCATACCGAAGGGATCACGAAGATCACACCCGTGGACATTGCCTATGCGAAAAAGCTGAAGATGCAGATCCGTCTGCTGGCCTCCGGCTACCGGTCGGAGGGGAAGTATTACGCGATCGTCGCACCGTTCCTTGTGGAGAAAAAGCATCCCCTGTATTCGGTAAACGGCGTGTTCAATGCAATCTTCGTAAAGGGTAATATGCTGGGAGATGCCATGTTTTACGGAAGCGGTGCCGGAAAGCTGCCCACAGCCAGCGCAGTTGCCGCAGATGTGATAGAAGCAGTCAAATCCGAGGGGAAGACCCTTTACAGCGGCTGGGGCGAAGGAAAGATCGGTCTGTCGTCACTCGATACCCTGAATCGCAGATTTTTTGTAAGGATTCCCGCAGATCGGGCTGAGGCGGCGAAAGAAGTCTTCGGGGAGCAGATCAGGCTGTTCGATGTTGAGGAGGCTCCGGATGAGAAGGGCTTTTTAACGGAGGTCCTTACGGAAAAGGAATTTGAAGAAAAGGCATCCGCGCTCGGAGACGTGATCTCACGGCTCAGGGTGAATATGTAGCCCGGCAGTTCTTGTCGTACGCATTGTGCTGAACCTTATACCAGACGGCTTGAGGCTGATAAAAGAGAGTCTTGCTCTTGTCCGGTTCAAAATCATGAGTCAGGATCACTGACTGCGCATTTGATCTGTCATCATTGTTGATAGGCGCTCCGCTAAACGGATTTACGGGATCGTCTATGATATCCGCCATAGCCAGAGCGGGTGTGTCTGCTATGGTCATGAATTCATCTGAGACAGTATATTCGTCTGCATCAAAATCCTTACAGCGGCAATAATGATCCTTGTATTGTCGTACAGATCATTTTCCTTCAGGAAATCAAGCCATTCCCCTATCTTGATCAAAAAGGAAGCAGTAAAATATTCACAACGATACTGATGCCGATGATGGAAGGGCCGACGTCGTGGCGTATTTCGTAAAGGATAGAGAAGACAAACTCCAGTAAGAGTTCGATCGGAAAAATAAAGACGGTATAGAGGGAATGTAACATTATTTATGCCTCAGCTGCGAAGTTCATTCCGGAGAGCGCCATGGCATGCTGTGCCTTGCGGTCTTTCTGGTAAGGATTTTTGTCGCCGGGATATTTGATCATGGTGTGGGTGACCCCACCGGAAATATAAGAACGCCCGCACTCCGGGCAGATCGCCGTATGGATCGCCACAGAAGCACGCAGTACCTTACCGCCCTTTTCGGCGGCTTTTTTATAGGCGTTGGAAACATGCTCGTTTTCATGGGCACGGACGGCAGTGCCGGCCTGAGTCGGGGAGATATGCTGAGGCGTCTTGAAGGAGACGTCCTCATCGGAGCCGTCCTGATATTTCCGCTCTTTGCAGGTCTCGCAATCGGCGGGAGAGGATTTTTTGCCGGGAGCCTTGACCTCGGACTCGCCGGGGTTTTTCTCAACCTTGCCTACATCCTCGGCCTTATCTCTGCCCTGTATACCGGGGATCGCGGCATTAACATCCGTTTCCGATCCGGCCCCGCCGGCAGGCATACCAAAGAGACCCTGGAATCCCGGAGCCTGAAAGCCTGCGTAGGTTTCAAATGCACTGATCGGATTCATAATGCACCTTTTCGCTGTGCCGCCGCGATATGCAGCCGCATCGGTAACATCCCTGAAAAATCCATGTATACAAATTTATTCTATCACTTTCCGCGAATATTACAAGCTTTTTGAAGAGATTGGCGATTCCCGGCCGGCGTCGGTGAAGAAATTTGAGCAAAGCAAATTTATTACTGTTCTTAAGGGACATTTTATGCTATCATAACACTGGGTTTTTATTCAGCTACAAAATTTAGGAATGAAGAAGGTACAAAGCTATGATGTTTGGATTTGGGGCAATGATCGAGAAACTTAAGAAGGATCCGAAGAGGATCGTTCTAACGGAAGGAACGGATCCCAGGATCCTGGAGGCGGCATCCCGGCTGCTGGCCAGCAGCTTTTTGACGCCTGTGCTTCTCGGAAATAAAGACAAGGTCTGGGCGGCTGCGGAGGAGGCAGGCTATAATATCCGCGGTGCCGAGATCATCGATCCGGAGGATTACGACAAATTCGAAGAGATGGTGGAGGAGTTCTGCGAGATCAGAAAGAGCAAGGGGATGACACCCGAGCAGGCAAGGAAGATCCTTGTGCAGGCAAACTATTTCGGGACGATGCTGGTCAAGATGGGTGTGGTGGACTGTCTGATCGGCGGTGCGACCTATTCAACGGCGGATACAGTCCGGCCGGCGCTGCAGATCATCAAGACCAAGCCGGGAAATTCCATCGTATCATCCTGCTTCATCCTGGTCAGACCGTCCGCGACCGGTGAAAATGAGGTGCTGGCCATGGCGGACTGTGCCATCAATATCAAGCCGACCGATGAAGAGCTGGTGGAGATCTGCGAGGAAACGGTAGGCTGCGCAAAGGTATTCGGCATCGATCCGAAGGTGGCATTTTTAAGCTACTCCACTCTGGGCTCCGGAAAGGGCGAGGATGTGGATAAGATGAGAAGCGCTGCCGCGAAGGCAAAGGCAAAAATGCCGGATGTTCCGATCGCAGGCGAGCTGCAGTTTGACGCAGCCGTTTCTCCCCGTGTGGCAAGGACAAAATGCCCCGGCAGCGAGGTGGCGGGCTATGCAAACACCTTTATCTTCCCGGATATCAATTCCGGAAACCTCGGCTACAAGATCGCTCAGAGAATGGGCAATTTTGAGGCCTACGGGCCGATCCTTCTGGGGTTGAATGCCCAGATCAACGATCTGTCCAGAGGGTGCAACGCGATCGAGGTATATTCCATGGCGATCATAACGGCATCGCTTTCATAAGGGACTGGGGAGTTTATGACGGAGAAAACTGAAACGATCATATTTGATTTTATCTGGGGAAACACCTACGGACTCATCGGCGACGGTTATCATCTGATGATCAAGGACTCCGCAGATAAGCTGTATCTGACATATTCCGTGGATCTGAAATACGGCGAGATCCGCTTTGATGACGCAAAGGTTACGGAGCTCATAAAGGATCTGAAGGAGCTCCATGTAGACAGCTGGAACGGAAAGACGTATTCCAGAAGTGAATACGAGGAAGAAAAGGGTGACACCTGGCGCCTGAGCGTCAACCAGATCGGAATGATCCTGGAGGCGAAGGGGGCGAATGACTATCCGCCGGAGTGGAAGGAATTCCTGAATTATTTTCATGTAAAATACTCTGTGCCTGTTTCCAGACGGGAGGATCCCACGATCCCCAGGCCGAAGAGCAGCCAGTCCGAGCATAAGGGAAGGTCTGACGGGAAAAACAGGTCCGAGCATAAGGGCAAGCCCGATAACAAGGGGAAGAAGGACAGGCCGAAGGAGGATAAGAAGCCCAGAAAGGATGTCCAGAGTCCCGACAAACAGGGGGCCGCAAAGCAGGCAGGAGACAAGCCGAAGAGCGACAGGCCGAGGCGGCCCAGATACAGGCGCAGAGGAAACAAGGGTGAAAACGGCGAAGGGGGAAAGATGAATGAATGAGGAGGCTTTAACTCTGTAAAGCTGACAGGAACTGCTTCGTCCGTTCCATCTTCGGATTGTCGAAGAGCTCCGTTGAAGGACCCTGCTCCAGAATGATGCCTCCGTCCATAAATATGGCGAAATCAGAGACATCGCGGGCGAAGGACATCTCATGTGTCACGATGATCATGGTGGTCTTCTGCTCCGCGAGAGACCGGATCACGCGCAGGACTTCTCCGGTCAGCTCCGGATCCAGTGCGGAGGTGGGTTCGTCAAAGCAGAGGATGTCCGGATGAAGGGCAAGGGCCCTTGCGATGGCCACGCGCTGCTGCTGCCCGCCGGAAAGCTGATGCGGATATCTGTCCGTCCTGTCCGAAAGCCCCATCTGATCCAAAAGCTCCAGCGCCCGGGTGCGGATCGCATCCCTGTCGGCAGTGCCGCTTTCTTTGGAGAGCAGATTCGGCGCAAGCATCACATTCTCCAGAGCCGTGTACTGCGGAAACAGATTAAAGGACTGGAAGACCAGCCCGAAATGAAGCCGTTTCTTCCGGATGGAAGCATCGGATCTGCTTTCGGCCGCGGCTGAATCAAAGAGTGTCTCACCGTTTACCCGGATGATCCCTTCATCCGGCGTTTCCAGAAAATTCAGGCAGCGCAACAGCGTCGTCTTCCCGCTTCCCGAGGAGCCGATGATCGAAACAGCCTGTCCCTGTTCCATGGAAAAGCTGATGTCTTTCAGAACTTCCGTATGCTCAAAGCTTTTTCTGATATTCCGCACTTCCAGAATCGACATGTTATACCTCTGATCCGGTCAGACGACTGAGCGTCTGCCTATTTGATCTCAAAGAATCCCAGCTTCCTTTCGATCCATCCGAACATCAGGGTCAGCAGACCGCTGAAGAGCAGATAGAATACGCCCGTGTAGAAAAGAGGCCAGATGATGCCGGCGCTCTTGATAAAGGACTGCCCCTTCCAGATGATCTCATAGACCGCGATGATCCGGGCGAGAGAGGTGTCCTTCACAAGAGTGATCACCTCATTGGAGATCGGCGGGACGATGCGTTTGACCACCTGCAACAGGATCACCCGGAAGAAGACCTGCGTTTTTGTCATGCCGAGAACCGCGCCTGCCTCATACTGCCCGACAGGTACGGACTGGATGCCGCCGCGGAAGATCTCCGAAAAATAGCAGGCATAGTTGATGACAAAGGCGGTAAGAGCCGCGACAAAACGGCCGGTATCTCCCGAACCCCAGATATTCGAATGGAGTATGATGCCGGGCCCGAAGTAGATCACCAAAAGCTGGAGCATCAGGGGTGTCCCCCTGATGACCCAGATGATGAACCGGATCGGAAAGCGGATCAGCTTCACATGCGACATGGAGCCGAAGCTGATCAGCAGTCCCAGCGGAAGGGAGAATACCAGCGTCAATATGAACAGTTTAAGTGTGCCCCAAAATCCCTGGAGCAGAGATAACGTAACTTCTCCGAACATTAGTATCCTTTTGATAAGCCTGAATCAGTATGTCAGAGCTTCCTGTACGCCGTAGGTCTCGGCAATGCTCTTTAAGGAGCCGTCAGCGGCGAATTTCTCAAATTCGCTGTTGATGAAATTTGCCAGATCGGAGCCCTTCCGGCAGCCCACAACATATTCCTCGGTGGTCAGCTCCAGCGTATGGGTCAGATCTGTATAGCTTGTGCCATCGCCGATCATCGCGCCTGCCATCAGCAGATCGATGATGCTGGCATCGCTGGTACCTGCCTCAACCTCCATCAGCGTATCCGCCTGGGTTGTGACGGCGGTGAAATTAAAGCCGTTGTCCTCGGCAGCGGCCTCACCGGCCGAGCCTGCCTCCACCGCGAAGGACAGGGCCTTCATGCTCTCGGCATCCGGATAGCTGTCTGCGTTCTCTGCCTTCAGCACCACGACCTGAGCATTATTGCAATAGGGCTTTGAGCATTCCATGGCATTTGCCACCTCGTCTGTCAGCGTCATACCGTTCCAGACACAGTCAATACTCTTGTTTTCAAGCTCCAGGATCTTATTATCCCAGTCGATCTCCACAAACTGTACCTCAACCTCCAGATCCTCCGCGACCTTCTTGGCCACATCGGCATCAAAGCCGATCCATTCATCGCCGCCCTCTTTGTAGTCCATCGGCGCGAAGTCCGTGATCCCGACGATCAGGGTACCCTTCTCCTTGATGTAGTCCAGATCCGAACCGCTGCCGGAGCCCGCCGCGGCAGAGCTTCCGCCGGAAACGGAGCCGCAGCCGAAGAGCGCGGAAGCGGCAAGGGCAGTCAGCAGCACCAGTGAAACAAGTTTCTTTTTCATTACAATCCTCCCTGAATCTTTCCAATCTTTCGTGCCGGCCGGACTGCCGGCAGTTTTTAACGCTACTACTTTACCATAATAAAATACTCCTTGCAAATAATGATTGATGTAAGGGATGAAAATGAGTATAATAATAGACAAAGGGTTAGGAGCCTCAATTACTCTATGAGAATCAAGTCAGATTTTACAGATGATGCATCGTAATAGAGGAGGAAGACATGGAGGTGGTTATGACTGATAAGCAGTTTGATAAAATAATAAAAATGGTGGCAATGATTTTAGATGGTTGTAAGGATTTGGATGAGGCCAAGAAAAAAGTAGAAGAATTGATGGAAGATAATAAGACGAGCAAAAAGGAGTAAATACCATGCTAGCTACACTGATCCCCTTATTTGATGACAAGATGGAGGTTGACGGATATTCGATCTTTGCGCAGCGTGAGAACCTGCTCTTGAAGCCCAGCTTTGCAGGCGGGGCAAGGTTTGACGGGGCTGCAAATGTCGCGGGGCTGGAGATCGTAAACAGTCTCGGAATGGAGGTTCTGTCCGGTAGCGACAAGGAAATCTTCATAGGAATGAACAACATATCCGTCTTTGCGGATCTTCCGTCCCAGTGCAATGCTCCTCATGAAAAGATCGTTCTTCTTGTTGATCCCTCGGTCACACCGGAGGATACATATGTACGCCGGCTCACGGAGCTGAAGGAGGACGGCTACAAGCTTGCGATCCATAAGCTTCCGATCGAAAAATTCGAAGAGTACCGTCCGATCCTCAGCCTGATGAACTATATCCTGCTGGATCATAAAAAGATTAATATCTCGCATGCGAAGATCTATTTTGGAAAGATCTATCCGAATATCAGACTGTGTGCGGTCAGCGTCAATTCTCAGGAGGATTACGAGAAGCTGAAGGCTGACGGCGGATACAACCTTTATGAGGGTGAATTCTTCCGGATGCCGTCTGCCAAGACAGACCGCCAGGTAGCACCTCTGAAGGTCAATTATATCGAGCTGCTGAATATCGTAAACGATCCGGACTTTGACCTGACTCAGGCGGCGGATATCATCGGGAGAGATACCGCTCTGGTCATCTCCCTGCTGAAGATGGTCAACCGCATGACCGTAAACTCCGGGATCAATTCCGTGCGCCACGCGGCGGCAATGCTAGGGCAGAAGGAATTAAAGCGCTGGATCAACACAGCGGTCACCAGGGAGCTTTGCGCAGACAGGCCGAGTGAGATCACCAGGATCTCCCTGATCCGTGCGAAGTTTGCGGAAGAGCTTGCTCCTCTGTACGATAAAGCGGGCCTTGCCTCCGAGCTGTTCCTGATGGGGCTTTTCTCGGTGCTGGATGTGATCCTTGATGTACCGATGGAGGAATCCCTGCAGCTGGTCAAGGTCTCCAAGCCAATTTCGGATGCGCTGCTTACAAATACGGGAGAACTGGCACCGGTGCTGAACTTCATCCGGGAATATGAGAATGCATCCTGGCAGGAGGTTTCCAGGCTTATGGTATTGCAGAATATCGATATGGATAAAGTCTATAACGCTTATCTTGGCGCTTTGAAGTGGTACAGGGAGCTTTTTGAAGAATAAACGACCGGGCAGAAACCGGAGAAAAGAAATATCCCCTGCGGAAAGCAGGGGATATTTTTAAGAGCGGAAGCATCCTGAGGGAATGATCGTCCGTGCCGTGCATAAATGCTATGGCACGGCAGGGCAGGGATATAAAAAATGAGCGATAAAGAGATACTGGTCACCAGATCCTCCATGCCGGATCCGGAGGAGTATGTAAATGAGATAAAGGAG
>CACZNS010000171.1 GCA_902782575.1 uncultured Lachnospiraceae bacterium | reverse complement strand
CGCAGTGGAAACTTCCGGACTTTGCGTGCCTTAGCACGCAAAGTCAGTATTCCGGGCAATGCAGCACCACCGTTCCCTTCGCAAGGCTTTCCTGCACATCGATCACCCGCTGGTTCCTGCTCCCCTTCCAGCGCAGCAGATTATCCTTCTCATTGATCAGAAACGGACCGTCCACCAGCACATCCACCGAGTCCATCAGCGCATCCTCCCTGATATCCTCCCAGACATTGCCGGTATAAAGCCAGACCGTTTTCCCGGGAAAGCGCTCCTTCACCTCCGCCGCAAGCTTCCTAACTTCCCCGATATTTGCCGGATGCATCGGATCTCCGCCGGAAAAGGTGATCCCGGAGATATAGGGTCTGGAGAGCTGATCAAAGATCTCCTCTTTTGCGGAAGCATCAAAAGGCAGCCCGTCCTCCGCGTTCCAGGTAACGGGGTTCTGGCAGCCCTCACACTCATGCGTGCAGCCGGAGAGCCACAGCACGACTCTCAGGCCGTCTCCGTTTTTCATGTCGTCGTGGGTGATATCGTGATAGTTCATTACATTGATTTCCGGTCAGCGATCTCCGCCATCTTGGCATCATTCAGCCGCGTATCTCCGTGTACGCGGGAATAGGACAGATACCCGTTCATCCGGTCGATCTTCGTCAGGTTCTTCGAGCCGCAGACAGGGCATACATCCATAGCCAGCTCCTGATGTCCGCAGTCGTCGCAGTAGGCCAGGGAAAGATTGATCCCCTCGTACAGCCCCAGATCCATCGCCCGGTGCACAAGGGTCCTGACCGCTCCCAGATTATAGTCTATGGGATAGCGGACATACTGGATCTTTCCGCCGTTTGAAAGCTCCCAGAAGCGGTACTCCTTATCCTGCTTTTCGATCGGCGTGATATCCTCGGTCACATGGCAGTGGAAGGAATTCGACACGTATTCGCGGTCGGAGACATTCTCCACGATGCCGTATTTCTTCCGGAACTGCTTCACCTGAAGCCCGCAGAGATTCTCGGCGGGAGTGCCGTAGATCGCGTAGAGATGCCCGTCCTCTTCCTTAAATTCATTGATCTTTTTATTGATATACTCAAGCACCTCCAGGGCAAACTGCCCGTCCTCCGCAATGGATCTGCCGTTATAGAGCTGCTGCAGCTCATTCAGCGCCGTGATGCCGAAGGAGGCGGTGGCGGATTTCAGCAGGGGCTTGATCTTGTCGTGAATATCCAGATGCCCTCCGTAGAAGCCGCCCTCGCAGTACGCCAGCGGATTCGTGGAGGCCCTCATTTCCCCCAGATACGCGTAGGTCCTGATATGGAGCTGGCGGATCAGGTTCAGATAATAGTCCAGCACCTCATAGAAATCCCTGCTCTCCTGCCTGGATTTCGCAAGGATCATCGGCAGATGGAGCGACACCGCTCCCACATTGAAGCGCCCCACAAAGACCGGCACATCATCCTCGTCCGCGGGCTTCATCCCGCCCCTTTCGTACCAGGGAGAGAGAAAGGCGCGGCATCCCATGGGGGAGATGATCTTTCCGTACTTTTTATACATGCTGGCGATATAGCCCTCGCCGGTCAGGGACAGCCAGTCCGGATACATTGTCTTTGCAGAGCATTCGATCCCGGCCTCAAACACATCCTCCAGCTCCCCTCCGGGTCCGTGCAGGCTTTCATCGTAAAGAAAAACGATCTTCGGAAAGAGCACCGGCTTCTTGCAGTCCTTCTTTCCTTCTCCGCCCTTTCGCACATTGAGCATCGTGATGGTGGCCATTTTCGCGAAGCGCCCCGTGCCGGTCCCCGCCGTCACCGTGATGAAGGGATAATCCCCCCGGCTTGAGGCTACGGTATTGAACTTATACTCCCAGCCCTGGAAGCCCTGCTCAAAATCCCGGTGCACGTCGTCGACGGCCACCTGCTCCGCCTTTTCGGATGGGATCCCCAGATCCTCGTATTTCTTTTTGTATTTCTCATAGGACTTCTCCGCGTAGGGCTCCAGGATCAGCTCCACGGAAGGCACGGTGAAGCCCCCGTACTGCTGGCTCGCCGCCGAGAGCACGATATCCCCGATGACATCAAAGGCCACATCCAGGGTCTTGGGCTCGTTGTACCAGATATTTCCCATCTCAAAGCCGCCCCTCAGCACATGCTCCACGTCAAAGAGACAGCAGTTCATCGTATCCCGTCTGGCGGCCATGTCGTGGATATAGATATACCCATCCCGGCAGGCCTGAAGCTCCTCCGTCGTCATGAAGAACTTCTGATAGAGCTCCTTGTTGAACTGATTGAAGATCAGGGAACGCTTGGTGGAAACAAGGGCCGAGTCCGTGTTGGAATTTTCCTTATCCCCCACATACATGATGGACTGGCTCCTGCGGTAGACCTCATCCATCATCTGCACGAAGTCCTGCTTGTAATTCCGGTAGTCCCGGTAGCTCTTTGCCACCACCGGCTTGACCTCCTCCAGCACGCTTTCCACGATATTGTGCATCATGGAGATCGGCACCTCCTCCTGTCCCGATTCGTTGACCTTCTTCACCACCCCCTGGCAGATAAAGGCCTTCTCCTCCTCGGAAAACCTGGTCAGTGCGCGATAGGCGCTCTTTCCCACCGCGTTTAAGACCTTCTGGACATTAAATTCCTCAAGGGTCCCGTCCTTTTTGATCACTTTAACCGGCTTTTCCGGTCTGTACAGCTCCGAATATGCAACGCCCATGATTTCCTCCCGCAGCGGCAGCCTGCCGCGAATCCTATTTCAAACGATATGTGGGATAATCCCCCACCTCGATGCCGTGCACCACAAATCTCCTCTTTCCGGCCCCCGTTCCCGAGCAGGTGCTCAGGGTAAGGGTCTTCGCATCGGTGGAGACCTCCACCCCCAGATCCGCGGCACTCATCTCCGTTACCAGATCCAGATATTTCCGATACTCCCCCTCGGTCTTTACATAGCTGTATACCTCGGACTCCGGAGGATTCACATGATAGGAATAAACCCGGTACTTATGCACCCGTTCCGGGGTATAAAAATAGATAAAAGGATTCTCCTTCAGCAGCCCGGACTCCTCCTGATTCAGCTGCTTCAGGGAGCCGAACATCGTTCCGTTCTTCATGTTATGGCCGTAGATAAAGGTATTGTAATCCGACAGATCCGGCTTGTTGCCCGCATCCATATATACGCAGCCGCTGCTGTTTGCCTCCAGATCGAAGGTATTGTGCAGATAGAAGTCATTATCCTCACCCTGCACCACGGGATAGCTGATCCCCACGCTCTGCATCAGAAGCCATCCCTTAAAGTCCGGATTCCTTTCGGCCAGACTCTCGAAATCAATATCGAGGGCCGGAAACTCGTCGCTGAAATCCGTGACCTTGTTGGTATCCAGCAGGGGGGCCAGCTGCACATATTCCTCCTGGATCTCGTTATATTCCTCCACGGCCGAAGCGTAGGTCTTCTGAATGCTGTATATGTTGTAGGCTGCCAGTGCCATCACCGCAAGCATGGAGATGATCACGGCAATCTTGATCCCCTTCTTCATATTGTTAAAGACGCTCCTTTCCCCTGAAACGGCTCATTCTGATATCTTCCCGGAAACGGCATCGGCCGCCTTCGTGGCCAGGCTGTCGCACCTCTCGTTTTCCGGATGCCCGTCATGCCCCCTCACCCAGGTGAAGTCCACGGTATGCGGCTCCTTTGCCGAAAGCAGGCGTTTCCACAGATCCACATTTTTGACTTCCTTCTTATCCGAGCCCTTCCAGCCGCGCTGAAGCCAGCCGTCGATCCATCCCTTGTTAAAGGCATTGATCACATACTGGGAATCGGACACCACATGGACGATACAGGGCTTTTTCAGCTCCTCCAGCCCGCGGATCACCCCCATGAGCTCCATCCGGTTATTGGTGGTCTCCGCAAAGCCCTCGCTGTACTCCCTCTCATGCAGCTCTCCCTTCGGATCGATGTACTGCAGGATGGTGCCGTAGCCTCCGGGGCCCGGATTCCCCCTGGAGCTTCCGTCGCTGAAAAGCTTCACCTCCATCCTCCCTCCCCTCATCGGACACTCACCTCAAGGGTCAGGATCTTTCCCTTCCGCAAAGCCTCGGCATCCTCCCCCCGAAGCTCTTCCTTCACGGTCTTCTTCTTTCCGTCCCGGAAGCGGATGCTGATCATTCCGACCCGGTAGCTTCCCGGGAAATAATCCTTCCGTTCCGCAAAGCCGTAGATCACATCCGTCCTGCCCAAGAGCCTTGCCTTGACCCTGTTCTTCGGTCCGAGCAGATATTCCGGAAGCACCGGAGAGGGGGTAAAGACAAGCTCATCCTCCGGGGATACCGTAAAGGGGGACGCTCCGAACATCATGATCCGCCAGATATTCAGAAACTCGGCAGTGGATCCGGAAAGCCTTGCCACAAAGCCCCTGCCGCGGATCCTCCCGTTGGGGTTTGCGGAGCTTGCGATAAAGGAGGAATTTTCCAGAGTGCTCCTGCCGTAAACGGAAGGATCCAGAAAGGGCACTGCCGCGTTCCGGAAATCCGCCGCAAACTCCTCATACAGTCCGCCCTTTAAGAGCTCCAGCAGATATTTGTATTCCATGTGAAGCCATACGGATTCGTTTTCAAGCCATCCGGGGGTAAAGCAGCGCGCCCGTCCCACTTCAAAGGACAGCTCCTGAAGCCCCGCGTTGACCTTATACATGGAAAGCTGCCTGTCATAGAGGCTGCTCTTCCTGACCGCCTCGTAGAGCTCCTTTCTCTCCTTTCCGTCAAGCCCGGTCTTCATCCTGCGCACCGGCCCCTCCAGGAAATCCGGGAGCTTCTTTACCAGAAAGGCTTCCGGTACGACCTCCCCGCTGCCTGCTCCCTCTTCCTTTACTTCGTAATAAAAATAGGTGGGGGCCACTCCGTCCGAAAGCTTCTGCGCCCGCCCGATCCCCGCATCCGTAACGCGCTCCATAAACGAGATGAGCTCCAGCGCCTCCCTGCAGGAAAGCCCGGTCTTTTTCCCGGAAATGCCGGGGAATACCCGTTCCCGGTACTCCTCCTTCAGATCGTTCAGGCTGTTCCAGAGTCCGAAGTCCTTTCCGTTCTCCGAAGCAAAGGCAAGCTCCCCGGAAGCACCCTTTCCGGCCGCCTCTCCGACGGAGCGGAAGAAGTCCGCCAGCTCCTCAAAGACGGGGATCTCCTTTGCGTAATCCTCTTCCAGCACCTCTTTGATAAAAAGCAGCAGCCGCTTTAATTCATAGGTCTCCGCCATGGACGAGCCGAACAGACCGGGCAGGCCGTTTAGGGCATCATACCAGCCGGGCCTGCCGCCCTCCATTTCGATCCCCATCCCCCAGGGATCCAGGGTCGCAAACTTCACGGAGGCAAGGAGCAGGAGCTTTTCCAGAAGGGAGCCCCGGTAAACCTCTCCCTTTCCGAAATCCGAGCGTACCAGCTTCCCATCCCCTTTTTCCGCGCTTTCTTCGGAGAGGGCGCGGTACTGTCTGATGCCCTTTTCCGTGCGGACATACCGTTTGGAACGGGGATTGATCTTTCGTTCGGAAAGGAAATAGGAGAAGCATTCTTCGGTGAGAAGCCGCTCCTTCCTGTCCGGAAAGACCGCAAGATACTCCTCCAGAAGATCCAGATTATAGGTCCAGTGGTCTGTCCAGTACCCTTCCCCGAAGTCCGCGTTCACTTCGCTCTCCGCGGCATCCATCAGCTTATCGAAAAGCTTTCCCGAAGCCTCCTCCTCCATACCGGAGGATAAAAGAGCCATCGAAAGCCTCCCCGGCGTAAAGGGGCTTGAGACCAGGGCCGAGAGCTCCTCCCTGCACTTCTTCTCTTTGACCTCCTTTAAGAGGGAGGCCGCCTTTCCCTTCGATACGGTGTAGGTCATCCTCTCCACCCCCAGGGGATTGCAGCCGTCCGTCTGGATCAGATCGTAGAAGAGACGGATATTGAAATCTCCCACGAAGGGGGTAAAAAACGGATCGCATCTGCGGTTCTGGTTCACATCGCGGAAGTTCCCGTTTCCCTGGGAATAAAACTCGGGAGACATGGAAAAGTAATTATATTCCCGCTCCAGATCGCCGTGCTTCCTGGAATATACATAAAAGACCTTATCGCTCCCCAGCCTGATGGGAGCCCCTCCCCTCAGGGCATTGTCCATATAGGAATACCGGCAGTATTCGTCAAACACTTCGTTGCCGGTGCCGGAAGCGATCACATCCGTAAGCTCCTCCGCAAGCTCCTCCGCCCGCAGATATTTTTCCTCGAAATAATCAAAGCCTCCGTATCTGGCCAGAAATTCCTCCAGCATCCCCCTGTCCGGCACCCGCCCGATGATCTCGTAAAAGGAATAGGTTTCTCCCCGCTGCAGGCCGCACTCTCCGGCAAAGAAGCCGGAGGGCATCAGATTGGACGTATTCTGCCTTGCCGAGCGCAGGGCCGCCAGTCCGTCCTCCTTAAAGCAAACGGGATTTTCCAGGGAATTGTCATATCCGAAGATCACCTCCGGATCCACCACGGGCTGAAGCTTCCTTTCATCCTCGCCCTGGGCAAAGGCGAAATTGCCCTCCTCGATCACCCTTACGTCGGCGGTATCGGGAATGCTGGCCCGCACCCTGTAATACGGCACCCCGCTCTTTACATCCTCCACCTGCATCCAGGCCTTCACCAGCTGGGCCATGTTTTTTATCATATCCAGATCCACACCGGCGGGGATCAGGGCAGGCATCCCGTCCAGGATCTCCAGCTTGATAAAGCCCCGTGAGATATTCTTCAGCTCCACCCTTCTCACAAGGGCTCCAAAGGTCTCCTCCGGCAGGATGAAATACCGCACGTCCGTGCGCACGCCGCTCTTTTGATCGGTCTCCCGCACGGAAAAGGTATTTTTACGGATATGCATCTCATGATGCACCTCTTCGTCCGCGAAGGGTTCAAAAAAAGTTCCGTTGACCCGCAGGAAAGTCCGGAACCCCGTTCGCTTCACATTCTGCCATGCCGTATGCGCGGGGTAAAACTCCATGATCGCCTGATCCTTGTTCTCCGCTCCGAAGCTTACCACGCCCTGTCCGCGGTTTACATAATAGCACCAGATCGGAACTCCCTTCACTCCCGCGATCCCCGGCAGGAAGCTTGCGAACGCCGGCCTCTTTCCGTAGTTTTCCAGAATGAATTCCTTCACAGTAATCCTCCACGCTGAAGCGCACGACGGGAAATCCCCGAAGGCGGTCCCCCTTTACTTTACGCTCTCGGATGCGATCCAGTCCGGATCGTAGGAAGCATTCCGGATCTGATATCCGTCCTTCCCGGCCTGTTTCGTCTTATAGAGCATGATATCGGACGTCTCATAGAGCGATTCATAGGTCAGATACGAACCGCTGTTGATCACCGCTCCCATGCTGACCGTCACATGATCGTTCTTTGCGGCGTCCAGAACGATCTGATGCATACTGTCCCGGATGGTATCAAGCTTATCCCTGACCCGGCTGTAATCCACCATTCCCGCGGCATAAATAATAAATTCATCCCCTCCCGCGCGCATGACGATATCCATCTCCCGAAAGGAGCCCTTTAAGATATCCGCCACGGACTTCAGAACCTCATCGCCCCTGGTATGACCGTAATCATCATTGATATGCTTGAAATTGTCCACATCCATCTCAATGAAGGTCCCGGACATTTTATTCCGCACATGATAGCGGATCAGATCCTCTCCGCCCGTCCGGTTGTACGCCCCGGTCAGCTTATCATGCTCCGCGGAATTCTGGGCCAGATCCGTCCGAAGCAGCTGGCCGATCCGCTGATCCATGATGAAATAGGAGCAGACGATGGAGGCTGCCGTGCTGAGGGTCAGACGCACCATATCCACGGCAAAGAGCTCCGGCTTCTTAAAGACCTTATCAAGCATCAGATAGAGCGCGCCGATGATCACGGTAAACAGAAAGATCCGCCATGGCTTGTCGCAGATCTGCTGCGGCAGCAGGATGAGCCCCACCAGAAAGACGAAGGCCAGCCCCTCCGCCGTAAACATCGCATCGTAAGCGGCCATGGCCAGCAGCATCAGCCCCTCCCAGAAATATAGCAGGGCTGTGGTGTTGTCCACGATGGGCGCGATGGCAAAAAAGTGGATCGCCATCAGAAACAGAAAAACCACGAACAGGGCGATGAGAGGCCCTGCCACGGAGGCTCCTCCGATGGCAAACATCCATATGGAAGCCACAAAGGCCAGGGACGTGCAGAGGATCATCACCCTGTTGATCGCCCTGGCATTTTCATTTCTTATCTCATTGCTGAAATCATTCAGTCTTACCGGATTCAGCTGTTCCCGTATTCTATGCAGCATTAGAATGTCTCCTGCCGTTTGATATCTGTTTGTCGTGTTGCTTTGAAAAGACGCACAGTTCTATTTTACTCCATCTGTGTCTTTTTTACAAATGAGGCAGGCTCCCCGGCAATGCAGAGGAGCCTGTGAAGAATCTTTCCCTGTTTACGGTCTCCGGAGGATAAGGATCCGCGGCCTTTCCCGCTTCACTCCTTCACTCCCCCCAGAGCCACACCCGCGATGATATATTTGGACAGGATCATATATACGATGGCGATCGGAAGGATCGTGATACAGAGACCCGCATAGATGATGCCGTAGTCGGAACGGAAGCGCTCCCCTCTCATCTGCTGCACGAACATGGGCAGCGTGTACTTCGACTGGGAGGAAAGGATCATGGAAGGTGTATAAAAGTTGTTCCAGGAGGCAATGAAAGCAAAGATCGCCTGGGTCGCCACTGCCGGCTTCATCATCGGAAGGGCGATGGTATTAAAGGTCCTGAACTCTCCGGAGCCGTCCACTCTCGCCGCGTCCACGATCTCAAGGGGCAATGCAGAGATCATATACTGCCTCATGAAGAATACGGTGGCCGGAGCCGCGGCAGCCGGGATGATCAGGGGCCAGTAGGTATTCCCGAGGCCGATCTGATTTACAAAGCGGAAAAATCCGATGGAGGAAACCTGGGTCGGGATCATCATGATGCCCATGATGAAGGCCCAGACCAGTGGCGCCCCCTTGAATTTGTACACCACCACTCCGTAGGCCGTCATCGTGGAAACATAGACCGCGAGGATCGTTGAAAAGACGGCAATGATCAGGGAATTCACCATGTATTGCCAAAGCGGCACATTTGCGTTTGCCTGATAGACCAGCTTCTGGAAGTTCTCAAAAAAGTGGGTGGAGGGGATCAGCGAAAAGCCCTGCTGGATCGCCACACTGGAGCGGGTCGCGTTCACGATCATGCTCCAGAACGGAAACAGGCTTAACACACAGAGGAATATGCAGATCACGTTCCGGAAGATCTTGGTGATCAGGATATTGGTGGAGAGACTTTCTTCTTTCATTTTCATACCCGGTCACCTGCCTTTCCCATCTGCCTGCGGATCTTCTCCTGAGCCTTGATCTCCCTGCGCTCCCGGATCTCGTCCTTATCCCGCATGGTATAGAACATGACAAGGGAGATGGCCATGGTGAGCACGAAGAGGATCAGGGAAACCGCGGAAGCCTTCCCCAGCTGCTTGGAGCCGGTAAAGGCCAGATCCCTGATGTACATCGTGATGGTCCTGGTGGTATAGTCCGGATCCCCGGAGCCGGATATGGTCAGAAGCTT
>CACZNS010000170.1 GCA_902782575.1 uncultured Lachnospiraceae bacterium | reverse complement strand
TTTCCGGTGCTGGAAGTTTTCGGCCCCGCTGCGTTTTCGGCCGCGTTTCCGGTGCTGGAGTTTCCGACCCCGGCTGCGTTTCCGGTGCAGAGGTTTCCGGCTGGGTTTCCGGCTGCGTTTTCGGCCGGCGCCCTGGGATAATCCCGGCGCAGGGCTTGTCAGCAGGGCTTTATCAGAGTCAGCTCCTGGGAGTATTGTATCCCGTTTCTTTGAAGGAATTCCGGCATACCGATGATCTCCTCCGGCTGGCGCAGAAGCCAGGGCTGATGGGCGTCGCATCCGATGATGAAGCGACAGCCCAGGGAGGATGCCAGAGAAAAGAAGGCATCCGAAGGATAATTTCTCCTTGTGGTATAGCCGTAATAATTCACCTCCAGAGGCAGGCCGCATTCCTTTGCCGCCTCGCAGAGCCTGGTCATCTGCTCCCGGTATATCTCCGGATGCTTCTCATAAGCAAAGCTGATGAGATCCGGATGAGCCAGATAGCTGAACCGTCCGGTTTTCATCCCCTCGATCACAAGGTTTACATAATCTATAAGTCTCCGGGGATCCTCCGTCCTTACGCCGGAATAAAACCCGTCCGTCTCATCCGGCACATGATGCTGCCCCAGAATGATATAATCCACAGGGTAATCTCCAAGGATCCGCAGGAGCCTGTCAAAATACCTCGGGAAATACTCCACCTCAAAGCCGATGAGGATTCGGATCCTGTCCCGGTACTCCTTCCTTAAAGCCTGCAGTGTATCGATATAGCCCTCCAGCTCATCCATGCTCATCCGGATCCGGGAAGCGTAGGGCGCGGGAAAGGGCTGGGGCACATGATCCGAAAAACCCAGCGTCTTAAGGCCGGTGGCGATCGCCGTTTCGATGTATTCGCGTTCACTCCCCACTGCATGCTTGCAGCGGGGAGTGTGTGTGTGGTAATTTGCTTCGATCATAAAGACTTTCTTTCTGCTTTCGGTACTATTTATCCCTGCCCTCTTCCGGCTTCCCGTCCGCGGTTCCGCCGGTGCCGTCAGCCGGGGCCACATTGATCGGAGGATGGGACTGTGTGCCGGATGGTGCCTGAGGCTGTGTACCCGCCGGTGTCTGGGGTTCTGCTGCTCCCGGTGCCTGGGGCTGCGCGCCCGCCGGTGCCTGGGATTGTGTACCCGACGGTGCCTGAGCCTGCATATTTACGGGCATTGCTCCCGGCATAGGTCCATTCGACCGGGGATATACCGGGCCTGCCGTCTGCTGCTGCATCCTGGCTCTCTCCTCCATCTGTGCCCTGCGCTTCTCGGCATTCTTTTTATTCACTCGCCTTACGATCTTAACGATCACAAGGATCAGCGCCGCCAGGATGATCAGGTGAAGCCAGTTCCTTACAAGGAAGAGGATCAGAGCCTTAAAGAACTCTCCCACCTCCACGATGGAAGCCGTGAAATTGTTTATGATCCGCTCTCCGAAGGTAGCCTCCGGCGGAGCCTCCTTTTCCTCATAGATCCGCACTTCCCGGAGGTTTATATTGACATAGGAATAAGACACGTCGGTATCCATCCTGCGGATGTCGGAATTATCCCGGTTCAGCTCGGTCTGCAGAGCGGTGATCCGCTCCTGGATATCCAGCACATCCTGCACCCTGGTCGCCTTGTCCATGATCTCCTGCAGCTGCTTTTTTTCCGCTTCCAGCGATTCGATCTCCGCCTTCATGTCCGAGTACTGCTGCGTGATGTTCTGAGCGCTGGTGCTCTTGGAATCCACCACGGCGTCCATATCTCCGGTGGCATCCAGAAGGGTGCGGTAATTCTTCGCCGGCACACGGTACTCCACATAATAGGTCCTGCCGCCGCTGCGGCTGCCTCCCGTCACATACCAGTTTGTATCTCCCTCGGAGAAATTCTCGCTCTGGATCAGGGCTCCGTTTTTCTCGCCGGCTTCCCTGATCTGCTCCAGCGCATGCTCGAAATTAATGGAGCTCATGGAAATGTCGGCATAATAAACGATCTTTTCCGAATCCAGCGCCACGTTAGACGTGGAAGCCACCGTCTTTGCCCCGGAGTCCGGTTCTTCAGAAGCCTCTTCGGCTGTCGGCGCTTCTCTGTCCGCCGTATCATAAGAGCTGAAGCCCTCGTCATAATAGGAATCTACTGCCGCGGCAGATGCCTCCTCCGCCTCGAAATCCTCCATCGGGGCGTAGGCTCCCGCCGCCTCCTTTGCGCCGTACGACGAGCTGCTCCCGCAGCCTGCCATCAGGATCGCAGCCGCGACCGGTACAGCGAGCCACCTGAACTGTCTTTTCATGATCCTTCCTCCTCTGTTTTGAGCCGCTTCCGCGGCTGTATTCATTGCATTTCCGGTATTTTCCTCCCGCTTATGCGGGTTGCTTATGCGCCGGGAAACTCCCCGAAACTGTGCGTCTCTTAATTCCGCGGGCTGCTCCCGCGGGCTGCTTCTTCGCCGGGAAACTCCACAAAACTGTGCGTCTCTTAATTCCACGGGCTGCTTCCGCGGGCTGATTTCCTTACTGCAGCGGATCGCT
>CACZNS010000169.1 GCA_902782575.1 uncultured Lachnospiraceae bacterium | reverse complement strand
GTAAGAGAGGTACCGCCCCAGACATAAGGGTTGCCCAGGAACTGCTTGGAATAATTGACGAGGGAAACTCTCAGATCCGATACGCCCTGGCCGTACATCAGCTCCTTCATGGTCACGGCGCTCTCGAGCCGCTCGGATATCGTCACATAGTTTGTATTGACATAGCCCTCATCCTCATCGATGACGATCTTGACCCATTCATCTCCCTCTTCGCCCTCCGTGATCTCCAGCTCCTCCTCGATGGGGACCATGGTCACCACGCTGGAATCCGTGGTGGCGCTCTCGCGCACAAAGAGGGTCGTGGTGGTGACCTTGGCCATGAGCGTCATGACCTCCCTGGCCTTCTGCTTTGCCTCGTTTCCGGTCAGAAGGAAGCCGGTATTGACATAGCCGTCCACCTTGCCGGATTTGATATGGGCCCACTCGCCCTCCACATCCAGGATCTCGCAGCCGGCATTTTTGGTCATTTTTCCCACCAGATCCGAATCCTCTCCGGGACCCTTCCTCACATTCAGATGATTATCCACCTGGGCGATCCCCAGGTTTGTGTAACCGGCGATGGTCTCCTCGATCTGCTCCTCCTTCAGCCTGTCGATGGAGCTGGTGGCTCCGGCGCTTGTCAGGATCTTGTCGATGGATACCGTATCAAAGATCCCGGTCTCCATGTCCGAGGCCGCTCCCGCGGTAAAGAGCCAGCCGATGCCTGCCGCAAAGGCTTTCTGAGGGTATGAAAACAGAAGTCCTGCGATCAGAACTCCGGCAAAAATCGTGATCCGGTTAAAGGTATGATGTAATCTCAAATCCTTCCCACCTGCTTAACGTTCATATCATCCTGTTCGGAATCGCTGATGGCAAAGGCGATGTTTGTCGCGTGATCCGCCACCCGCTCCAGACCGGAGACGATGTCCGAAAAGAGCATTCCGGCCTCCGGAGTACACTCATTTCTCGCAAGCCTCTCGATATGCCTGTTCTGCAGATCCCGCTCCGTCTGGTCGATCTGGTTTTCGATCTCCCGGACCTGCTCCAGCTTTTCGTCCGTTCCCGCCGAAAAGCTTTCCAGAGCATACTGCAGGATGGCATTCACAAGCCCCAGGATCTCGCCCATCTCGCGCTGGGCCTCCTTGGAAAAGCTGATATCCTTTTCGATCCTCTTTTTGGCGGCATCCGCCACGTTTTCCGCATGATCTCCGATCCGCTCGATATCGTTCACCACATGGAAAAGGGCGCCGATCTGCCGTCTGTCGTCCACGGGCAGGTTCATCTGCCCCACCTTCACAAGATAATTCGTGATGGAATGATTCAGGAAGTTGATATTCTGCTCCACGATATAGACATCCTCGATATCCTCCTCATCCAGGGTGATCAGGGCATTCATGGCCCTGTTCAGATTTTCGCTTGCAAGAGTGCCCATGCGCTCCAGCTCACGGATGGCATCCACCACAACGGTGGCGGGGGAGAAGACCACCTTGTCCCCGATGTACTTCAGCTGGAACTGGCCGCGGTAATTGACATCCTCATCGCTTCCGGGCACCACGAGCAGAGTCAGCTTCACGATGAACCCGGCAAAGGGCAGCAACACCAGCACCTGCAGGATCTTGAAGATCGTATGGGCGTTCGCGATCATCCGCCCCTTATCCCCGCGGGAGATGGAGGAAAGAAGCCCCACCACCTGAGGCTCTGCGATCTGCAGGATCACAAAGATCAGGATCGTACCGATGATATTGAAAAAGAGATGGATCAGGGCTGCCCGGAGAGCGTTCTTCTTTCCGGCAAGTCCCGTCAGAAGGGCCGGAACGCAGGCTCCGATGTTACAGCCGAGGATAATGTAGAGACAGATATTGATATCCAGAAGATTTTCCCTGCACATGAGCAGGATGATCGAAACCGTTACGGAGGAGCTCTGGATCACTCCGGTCACCACCGCACCCACGAGGATCGCCATGACGGGATTGGAAAGAGAAGAAAAGATCCGCATCATCGACGGATCTCCTGCCATACCGGACATGGCGCCGGACATGGAGGAAAGGCCCAGGAACAATATACCGAAGCCCACCACGATGCCGGCGATCTTTTTCACCTTGGTCCGTTTGGAAAACATCATGACGCAGGCGCCGATCAGAAGGAAGATCGGAGCGTACTGGGAAAGATTGAAGGAAACCAGCTGGGAGGTGACGGTGGTACCGATATTGGCACCGAAGATCACGCCCGCCGCCTGATACAGATCCATCAGGCCGGAATTAACGAAGGAGACCACCATGACCGTACAGGCACTGGAGGACTGGATCGCCGCCGTAAAGAATACGCCTACCAGCATTCCCATCACCCGGTTGGTGGTCAATGTCTCAAGGATGCTTCTGAGCTTTGCACCGGCAGCATTCTCAATGCTGTCGCCCATCAGCTTCATACCGTATAGAAAAAGTCCCAAGCCTCCCATCATCGAGAGGATCACTGTCGTACTCATACTGTCAATCCTTTATCATCCGTGGACGGATCCCGCGATCCGTCTACCGTAACTCTTTCCCTGCAGCAGATCCTGCCGCATCTGGTTTTTCAGTTCCTCCGTATCCGCAAACCTACGCTCCGGTCTTAAAAAAGCGAGGAGGGATACCGTAACCCTTTCTCCGTATACCACTTCGTCAAAGTCAAACAGACAGGTTTCCGCAACCGGTCTGCGCTCATCGCTTACCGTCGGCTTCACTCCCACATTGGTCACACCCATAAAGGTCCTGCCGAGCAGCCGGGTCTCGGAAACATAAACCCCGAAGGGCGGGAGCAGCTTTTGCTCCGCGGGGATCAGATTCAGGGTCGGCATACCGAGCCTGCGGCCGAGCCTCTTTCCTTCAGAGACCGTCCCCTCCAGGGAATAGGGCCTTCCGAGCATGGCCTCCGCCTCTTCGATCCTGCCCGCAGCCACCGCTTCCCGGATCCTGCTGGAGCTGATCTCTTCCCCCGCGTAGCGGACCTTTTCCACCGGCACCGCCTCGTATCCGAGCTCCGCAGACAGCCGGGAAAGAAGAGGGAAATCTCCCTTTCCGCCGGCACCGAAGCTCAGATCCCTCCCTGCCGCGATCACCCTGGCCCGAAGCCTTCCGGCAAGGAGCTTCAGGAAGTCCTCCGGAGAAACGGCCATGGTCTCCTTCGTCACAGGCATCACATATTCGTAATCAACCTCCCGCTCCGAAAGCAGTCTGTCCCGCTCCTCATCCGTGGTCAGCACTCTGCCCGCCGTACCGGAGAAAAAGTCGGAAAGCGGCCGGTCAAATGTGACCACCAGGGTCTTAAGCCCTCCGCTCCTGCGCTCTGCCACCGTATCCAGGAGCCGCTGATGCCCGGCATGAAGCCCGTCAAACTTGCCGATCACGACAGCGCATCCCCGGCACTCCTCTGTTTCAAATTCCGTTAAGTCAGAAAAAATCCGCATATTTCCGCTCTGCCCCGCTTCACCTCGTAGACCGCGGCAAACCTGCCGTCCGGAAGGTATACCCGGTATCTGCCGTCCGCCGCATCCATGCGGAGCATGTTTCCGTTTACGACCTTTTTCTCATCCGCAGGATCCACGGTCACAGCTTTTAGAGAAGCAAAAACCCGATCCACCGGGATGATCCTGTCTCCGATCCTTCCGGCCTTTGAAAGGGCTTCGATCTCCGCAAGCGTAAGAGCCTGCCCAATGGAAAATCCGGAGGCTTCCGTCCGGATAAGGCTTTCCATGGTGCCGCCGCAGCCCAGCTTCTCTCCGATATCCCTGCAGAGGGTACGGATATAGGTGCCCTTGGAGCACTCCACCGTAAAGGCAGCCGTGCCTTCCGCCGGATCGATCTTTTCGATATCAAGCCTTTTGATCAGAACCTTTACCGGCTTCCGCTCCACTGTCTCTCCGGAGCGCGCCAGCTCGTAAAGCCGCCTGCCGTTTATCTTTTTGGCCGAATACATCGGCGGTGTCTGCATATATTCTCCCCGGAAGGAAAGCATCGCCTCCCGGATCATTTCCTCCGTCAGGCCCTCCGTGCTTCCTCTCCGGATCACGTTTCCCGTCAGATCCTCGGTATCGGTCTCCACCCCCAGCCTCAGCACACAGCGGTAGGTCTTGTCCGTATCCGTAAGCATCCCCACAAGCTTCGTCCCCCGGCCCAGACAGACCGGCAGGACCCCCGTGACCATGGGATCCAGGGTTCCTGTGTGACCGATCTTTTTCATGTGAAGGATCCCGCGGAGCTTTGACACCACGTCGTTTGATGTCCACCCCGCCTCCTTATACACAGGCAGGATGCCGTGCCGGTCACACATACTGCTTCGCGATCTCCTCCGCGATGTTGTTTACCACATCATAATAGGAGCCGGACATGGTAAGACCGGCAGCCCTTATATGGCCTCCGCCGCCGAAAGCCGCCGCCACCTTCGACACATCGATCTTTTCGTTGGAGCGGAGCGATACCTTGTATTCCTGCGGGCCGATCTCATACATAAAGATGGCGCAGTCCGTATCCCTTGTATTCCTCAGCTGGTTTACGATGCCCTCAAAATCCTTTGGCCCCACGCCGTAGAATTCCATGGCCCGCTTCCGGATCACGGATACGATGACCCTCTTCTCCATGATCAGGATGCTCTCCAGAAGTGCCCGACCCAGGATCAGGGTCTGGCGGTAGGATTTTTCAAAATAGGTCTCGTGGATGATCTTTGCGTGATCAAAGCCGTAATCCATGAGCTTCCCCGCGATCTCCATCGTCTGCCTGGAGGTGCAGGAATACTGGAACACTCCCGTATCATGGGCGAGCCCGGTATAGATGCATTCCGCGATCTCCCTGTCGATCAGCTCCTCGTCCAGCATGAGATAGACCAGCTCGCAGGTGGAGCTCGCATCCGGCACGATATGATCGTGCTTTGCGAAGGAGGTATTGGTTACGTGATGGTCTATGCAGGCCGTATCCTTCGCGTTATCAAAGAGGGGCATATTGCTCCCGAGCCTCCTGCGCTCTCCCAGATCCAGGGCAAAGAAAAGATCGTAGGATTCCCGGTCGGGCTCCGTGATGATCTCGTCAAAGCCCTTCATGAAGGAGAATACCTTTGAAGGGGGATTCAGGAAAAGACGGATAGTCTTTTCGGGATACAGCTTTTTTAAATAATTATACAGAGCCAGCGTTGCACCGACACAGTCCCCGTCCGGTCGCTCATGGCCACTGATGGCGATGGTCTGTGCGGGAGCACAGATTTCCCTGATATCAAACATCTTCTTTTTCTTCTCCTCTTAAGGCTCTCGCCTCATCATCCTGCCTGATCACATCTCCGATCTTCTTCGACATCTCCGCTCCGATCCGGATGGAATCG
>CACZNS010000168.1 GCA_902782575.1 uncultured Lachnospiraceae bacterium | reverse complement strand
ATCCCGGCTGTCGAATATGATCTTTTTCTCCTCCAGTTTTTTCAGCGTCACGGTGACAGGCCTTTTCCCATTCAGAAGAATGGCTGCATTCAGAACGGTTCCGCCTTTTTCATTGCAGTAAGGAGGAGTATCACTCCAGCCTCCGCCCCAGTTTACGCGGAGGGGGAGTGTTACAGTCAGTTCGCTTCGGGTGATTTCGGCCTGTTTGTTTTCTCTCAGCTTCAAAAGGGCCTCATTCAGGATCGCCTGCTGCAGGGTGCGGAAGGAAGCGGCTATTTCGGAATCGTCCGTCAATGCTGAACCAAGATAAAAATGCAGACGCATCTGTCTGGCGAACCCGGCATCGGCCAGATGCTCTTCAAGCCATTGTTTTTGTATTTTGGAAAGAGGGTTCTGCAGGGTACCTCTGATCTCCGATACCGGCTTTGAGGAATCAATGGCAGCTTCGATATCATGCATCTGCACGAGCTCGATCATGCGTTCATTCCATGCGATAATGGCATCCGGATCTGCATCGTTAAAACCGGAGCAGAGAGATTTTCTGCTGTCCCAGCGAAGGATCTCCTCCAGCCTTCCGTCTTCCGCAAGCGAATAAAGTCTCAAGGCACAGCGGACAGCTTCCCGGATCGTATCACATTCCGGATAAAGTCTGGCATTCCAAAGGGTATGATCTTCTCCTTCATCCCAGAAATCGCCGTTCAATTCTCTGCCGAAAAGCCGGTTTTGCTTCGGATTGTCCTCCACGCCGTAGATCCGGCAGACAAATTTTCCGTCCTTCTGTTTCAGACCATGGATCACTACATGATCCGGAACCGTATCGCCGCTTTGGACATCAATGTAGGAAAGGACCGATCCGCAGCCGATGGATGCTTTTTTCTGAACGTAGGATACTTCCAGATATGTGCCCTTTCCTACAGAAGCATCCTTGCTTAAAACGGAATTGTACCCGGCTGCTCGGTCGGAAACAAAGCTGTTGATGTGCTTTTTCCAGCCCAGATCACTGAAATCGGACAGCCCTTTATCCATCAGATGCAGGATCTCTGCCGTCGTACCGAAATGGATGAATTTGGCGGGAGCCAGGCGGAGGAGCTTCAGGCGGAAAGGACGCAGTGCTGTCCAGACACGGTCCCGGGCAGCTTTCAGTTCGGGGCAAAAATCACCCTCGGGTTTTTCAAGATAAAACTGCTCCAAAGAGGACTCTTCGGCAAGCGGATATTGAAAGTCTCCGTAAAGAGAAAGGCGGACGGTGCTGTTTACAAGAGAGGCATAGAGATCGGGGCTTAGGCGATCGTCTCTGCTGATGAGCCCCCATAACGCATTCAGCACGTCCACGCCAAAGATCAATGCACCGGTATCGATATCCACGGATCCCAGCTCATTGACGGCGCCGACGGAATTCAGGGTTTCGATGGTCTGCTTGTGAAGAAAGCGTCTGACGTTTCCGCCTGTTCCCTTCAGAAAAACACCGTGATTTTTTCCGGTCTCCACGTTTTCCTTAAAACTGATGCAGGCTGCACCGCTTCCGGAATAATCAATGAGGAGCGGATTAAACAGGAGCAGGACATCACCGGCGAGGAGAACCATCCCTTCACGGATCCTTCCGGGAACGGCACTCATTGTGATCAGGAATTCATCAAAAAGCGTACTGCTCCTTCCGTCCGGAAGACGGTTCGGAACCGGGCTGAAAAGCTTGCCGAGGGCGCTGTACTGGGGAACGCGTTTGCTGTCACCGCCGGAGTGGATCACCAGAATCCGCTTGCCGGCAAAGGAGGGCTCCCGCTCTCTGATCGCTTTTAATACGGAAAGTGTGGCACCCCCCGATCCAACCCGAACCCCGCCTTCATCGGGTATGACCAGAAACTCGGTGGTCTCCGGCAGATAGTTTCGGCGGCATTCCAGCTGGAGCCGAAATCCGGCGGCCTGATGCTCATTGCTGGCTGTCAGTACGATATAATCCCATGTCGGAAAGGATGGATTGCTTAATGACCGTCTGTAATCGTCCCAGGCGTCCTGATAGGACTGCGACAGATACAATGACCCGGTTGGATGCTTGGAAAGATGATTTTGTGCGAAAAGCGGATCGTTCATTTCTGTATTTCCTTACCGTAAACGAAAGCTCTGATCCCGTTTACTATCATATGATGTTGGGGTCAAAAGGTATTTTGACCCTAATATCATAATATAAGATAAACCGGAGAAAATGGCAATTTCCGAAAAAAGAATCTGATTGACAAATCATATCGTTGGGATTAAAATCCAGTTTAACAGAATAAAGCGATAAACCATTGATCTGAGAAGAGTAGGCTGATCAGAACCGTAGATCCGCAAAACAGGATCGCAGAGAGCTGCCGGGTGGTGCAAGGCAGACGGGGAGGTTGGAAATCTGACGAAAAGAAGGGTTTCGTTCAGATTTATGAACCGAATGGGCTTGGATCTGGCTCCGTAAGGAGCCGTGGGCGGGAGGAAATGCCCGACGGCAGTCCGGTCGTTATCCGGACATCGCATGATAGTGCGACTGAGTGGATGAGTATTCATCAATATGGGTGGTACCGCAGGTAGATTATCTGTCCCATGGATCCGTGAGGATTCATGGGACTTTTGTTGTCTGTGAAAAAGGTATTGATTAACGGAAAGGAATCTCCGTTAATGAGTATAGGATACTTAAAGACAATAAAAAAAGAAAGGATTGGTGAAAGGGATGATCAGAGAAGCTATCGGCAGGGTGATCAGAGGGGAGGATCTCGACTTTGAAACCTCAAAGGCAGTGATGTACGAAATGATGGACGGTACGGCCACGCAGGCTCAGATGGGAAGCTTTCTGACGGCACTTCGGATGAAGGGTGAGACCATCGACGAGATCACGGCCTTTGCGACAGTGATGCGGGAGAAAGGGGTGAAGATCGAGCCGGTACGTGATGTAATGGAGATCGTCGGTACCGGTGGAGACGAGGTAGGTACATTCAATATCTCTACTACCGCGGCCTTTATTACGGCGGCTGCGGGCGTACCGGTAGCGAAGCACGGCAACCGTTCGGTATCCAGCCGCTCGGGTGCGGCGGATGTTCTGGAGAATCTGGGCGCGAATATCACGATCACACCGGAACAATGTGAAAAGGTTCTGGAAGAAACAAACATCACTTTTATGTTCGCGCAGGTCTATCATTCGTCGATGAAGTATGCTGCCCCGGTCAGGAAAGAAATCGGTGTAAGGACGGTATTCAATATCCTTGGCCCTCTTTCGAATCCGGCAGGTGCAAAGATGCAGCTGATGGGCGTATATGATAAAAAGCTTGTGGATCCGCTTGCAAAGGTACTTTCAAACCTCGGTGTCATAAGAGGCTTTGCGGTATGCGGTTCTGACGGACTGGATGAGGTGACACTGACCGGTCCGACAGATGTCTGCGAGATCCGGGAGGGCGTGCTGAAAAGCTATGAGATCACGCCGGAGCAGGTCGGCCTCACCCGTTGTGAGCTGAAAAGCCTGATCGGCGGCACGCCGGAGGAAAATGCTCAGATCACAAGGGATATCCTCACGGGGAAGGATCAGGGTCCCAAAAGAGAGGTGGCGGTATTTAACGCCGCATGCGCGATCTATCTCGGGATTGACGGATATACTCTGAAGGATGCCGTAGAGAAAGCACAGCAGGTCATTGACAGCGGTGCGGCAGCACAGAAGCTGGAGGAGTTTGTGAAAGCGACACAGGCATACAGCAGGGCCTAAAACGGACAGAAACCGGATTGGCGGAGGGGATCGATATGATATTGGATGATCTGAAGGCTTCCACGCTGAAGCGGGTGGAGCGGGAAAAAAGCATAGTTTCACCGGAAGAACTGCGCAGGAGACTGAAGGACAGACCGGCGGGCAGGGTCCGGAAGCGCTTTGATTTTGAAAAGGCACTTTCCGGACCGGGAATGCATTACATCTGTGAGGTGAAAAAAGCCTCTCCGTCAAAAGGGATCATCGCGGAGGATTTTCCGTACACGGAGATCGCAAAGGAATATGACGAAGCAGGAGCGGACGCGATATCGGTCCTGACGGAGCCGGAGTATTTTAAGGGCGAGCTGCGCTATATTGAAGAGATCCGTGAGCTTGTGGATACGCCGATCTTAAGGAAGGATTTTACCTGTGACGGATATATGATCGATCAGGCGGCATATGCAGGTGCGGACTGCATCCTGCTCATAGCCGCGATCCTGACGGATGAGGAAATGACGGGCTTTAGGGAACGGGCGGATGAACTGGGGCTTTCTGCGATCTTTGAAGCGCACGATGAGAAAGAGATCACACGCTGCCTGGATTGCGGTGCCCGGATCCTGGGGGTAAATAACCGGAATCTGAAAAATTTTGATGTGGACATCACGAATTCCGGCAGGCTCCGGAAAATGGTGCCGGCCGATGTGATCTTTGTGGCGGAAAGCGGGATCAAAACCGCATCCGATGTGCAGGCTTTGAAGCAGATCGGCGTAAATGCCTGTCTGATCGGCGAAACCCTTATGCGCTCGCCGGATAAGAAAGTAAAACTGAAGGAACTGGATGGAGTAGAAGGAACTGTTCACAGCTAAACTGCAGGAGGATTTATGGGAACAACAGGAAGATTCGGTCCGTACGGCGGACAATACATCACGGAAACCCTGATGAATGCCGTAATGGAGCTGGACAAAGCGTATGAGAAGTATAAAGGGGATCCGGAGTTCATTTCCGAGCTCAAGGCGCTTTACAGGGATTATGCGGGGCGTCCGAGTCTGCTGACTTATGCGGAAAAAATGACCGCAGATCTCGGCGGCGCAAAGATCTATCTGAAGAGAGAGGATCTGAATCATACCGGCTCGCATAAGATCAATAACTGCCTCGGTCAGATCCTGCTTGCCCAAAAGATGGGAAAGACGAGGATCATAGCGGAGACCGGAGCAGGACAGCACGGTGTGGCGACAGCCACGGTCTGTGCACTGCTGGGCATGGAATGTGAGATTTTTATGGGAAGGCTCGACACCGAGCGGCAGGCCCTGAACGTTTACCGGATGGAGCTGCTCGGAGCGAAGGTACATCCTGTCACGACCGGCACCGAAACGCTGAAAGATGCCGTGAATGAGGCAATGCGCGAGTGGACGAGCCGGATCGACGATACGCATTACTGTCTGGGTTCTGTCATGGGGCCTCATCCGTTTCCGATGATGGTGAGGGATTTCCAGAAGATCATTGGGGAAGAGATCAAAGAGCAGATGATGGCAGCGGAAGGAAAACTGCCGGATGCCGTGATTGCCTGTGTGGGCGGCGGTTCCAACGCGATGGGAGCGTTTTATGATTTTATAGAAGACAGATCCGTACGGCTTATCGGCTGCGAGGCAGCGGGAGAGGGGGCGGAAACACCGAGGACCGCGGCTACGATCGCTACAGGAAGGCTTGGGATCTTTCATGGGATGAAATCACTTTTCTGCCAGGATGAATTCGGACAGATCGCACCGGTTTATTCGATCTCCGCAGGACTTGATTATCCCGGGATCGGTCCGGAGCACGCGGAGCTCTACCGGACGGGACGGGCGGAATATGTGCCGGTAACGGACGAGGAGGCGGTGCAGGCGTTTGAATATCTTTCAAGAACGGAAGGCATCATTCCCGCCATCGAAAGCGCCCATGCGGTGGCCTATGCGATGAAGCTGGCGCCGACGCTCGGAAAAGACAGGACGGTCGTTATCAATATCTCGGGACGCGGTGATAAGGATGTGGCGGCGATCGCCAGATACAGAGGGAGGGATATCCATGATTAAGATCGAAGAGGCGTTTCGAAACGGCAAAGCTTTTATCCCCTTTATCACAGGAGGGGATCCGGATCTGGATACGACGAGGGAGCTTCTGCTTGCAATGCAGGATGCGGGTGCATCTCTGATCGAGATCGGAGTACCGTTTTCCGATCCGATCGCGGAGGGACCGGTGATCCAGGAAGCGGACAACAGAGCTTTGAGCGGAGGCTGTACGACAGACGGATTATTTGATATGGTTAAGGGGGTGAGAGATCGGATCCGAGTGCCGCTGGTTTTTATGACTTATGTAAACCCAATCTTTTCTTACGGAAGCGACAGATTCATGGAACGCTGTGAGGAATGCGGAATCTGCGGTGTGATCGTACCGGATGTTCCGTTTGAGGAAAAGGATGAGCTTTCGGACATCTGTCGTGCACACGGGATCGGACTGATCTCTATGATCGCTCCGACTTCCAGAAACCGGATCCATGCGATCGCAAAGGAAGCGGAGGGGTTTCTCTATTGTGTGTCTTCCCTCGGAGTAACGGGAGTGCGCAGGGAGATCACAACGGATGTGGGTGAGATGATACGTCTGGTCAGGGAGGTGTCGGATATTCCCTGTGCGGTCGGTTTCGGAATATCTACACCGGAGCAAGCCGGACAGATGGCAAAGGTCTCAGACGGTGCGATCGTCGGTTCGGCGATCGTAAAGATCGTGGCACAGTACGGAAAAGACTGTGTACCGCATGTGAAAGACTATGTAAGGAGAATGTGCGAAGCGGTTGCGCAGGCATAGCGGCGGGCCGAAGGGCAGCGGAATAAAGGAAAAGAGATGTCCTGGATCAAAGATTTTTTTAATCCGAAAAAGAAGATAAGGATTCCCGGTATGGAGGACAATTTCTATGCCACCGGGGAATGTGACGGCTGCGGGGAATGCTTTCGGAAATGTCCCTCCGGGCATATAAAGATGATCGAGGGCAGACCGGATTGGGGTAAGCCGTGTCTGATGTGCGCCCAGTGCGGGACGGTGTGTCCGAAGAATGCGATCCGGTTCGGAAAGAAGCCGGAGAACGGATCGCCGGAAAGGTCGGAATGAATTCTTACATTACGGTACCGGCAGGTGCAAATGCCGAAATAGAAGTCAAAAAATCCAGATTTATCGCAGCTCTTTATCCGGCAGCGGATGAAGCAGCTGCGCTTGCTTTTCTGGAATCCGAGCGGAAAAAGTATTATGACGCGAAGCATCACTGCAGTGCTTATGTACTTTTTAGCTCCGGCGATGGCACGGGACAGAAAACAGCTGATCGCGGGCCGGAACCTCCCGCGCTCAGGGAGATCATTCACAGCTCGGATGACGGTGAGCCTTCCGGGACGGCAGGCAAACCGATCCTTGAGGTGCTGCAGGGGGCGAAGCTGTATAATGTGATCTGCGTAGTAACCCGCTACTTCGGGGGCACACTTTTAGGCACAGGAGGTCTGGTCAGAGCTTATACGGATGCTGCCCGTGAAGCGGTTAAGGCCTCGAAGCCCGTGACCATGAGACTGAGAGAACGCTTTACGCTTCGCTTTGATTACAGCTTTACGGGAAAGGCAGATCATCTTCTCGGAAAGAACGGCTGCGTCAGGGAAAATGCGGAGTACGGGCAGGATGTGATCTATACCTGCACCGTCCGGGCGGAGCAGGCGGCAAAGCTCTATGCGGAGCTGACGGAAGCATCTGCCGGACAGGCGGAAATCTCCCGGGGGGAGGTTGATTTTTATCCCGAAAAAATGGTAAACTGATACTGGCTGCGGCGCACCGCAGCAGCATAATCTCCGAAGGATCCGCAGGGCTTAAGGCGGGTCGGATGAAAGGCAGGTGGTTAGAATGACAGACAGTCCGAGTCATGAACGAACGTGGAGGAACCGTATCTGTATTTTAACTGCTCTGAATTTCAATAAGGAGAAACGGAAAAGACCGCGCTGAGTATTTGTAAAAGCGCATCGCCTGTCAGAGCGGGCGTGCCTTTTCCGCGGTATTGTCATGGATAATCAAATCCTTCAGGAACTGATCGATAACAGACAGTTCAATGATCTGCGGCGTGTACTCGCCGAAATGAATGAAGCCGATATTGCGGCGGTACTGGAAGAGCTTCCGAAAGAGGAACTACCAAGGATCTTCCGGCTTCTGCCGAAAGCAATGGCGGCGGACGTTTTCTCATTCCTTCCCACAGATATACAGCAGGAACTGATCACAAGGCTGACGGATGCAGAGGCTGCAAATATCATCAATAACCTGATGGCTGATGATGCGACAGACCTGATGGAGGAGATGCCGGCCAATGTGGTAAAAAGACTGCTTGCAAACGCGAATGCGGAGACCAGGCGGGATATCAATCATCTCCTGCTCTTTCCGGACAATTCCGCGGGTTCGATCATGACAGTCGAGTATATGGACTTAAAAGAGGACTGGACGGTGGAAAAATGTATGGAGCGGATCCGGAAGACGGGACTTGATTCCGAAACGATCTATACCTGCTATGTGGTCGATAAGGCAAGAAAGCTGGTGGGAACGGTGGCACTCCGGTACCTTCTGATCACGGATCCGGACACAACGGTCGGCAGTATGATGAACGATAACGTCATTTCAGTGCATACGCTGGACGATCAGGAAGAGGTTGCGAAGCTGTTCCAGAAGTATGATTTCAACTCTATGCCGGTGGTGGACAGAGAGGAAAGACTGGTGGGGATCATCACGATCGACGATATCGTCGATATCATTCAGGAAGAGGCTACTGAGGATATCGAGAAGATGGCTGCTATCGTCCCTTCCGACAAGCCTTATCTGAAGACCGGGGTGGTGGAGTTATATAAGAAGCGTATCGGGTGGCTCCTTTTGCTGATGATCTCGGCCACCTTCACCGGAAAGATCATCACGCACTATGAGTCTGCCCTCGGAGCTTATCTGGTCCTTACGGCCTTTATCCCAATGCTTATGGACTCGGGCGGCAATACCGGCTCACAGGCTTCTGTTACGATCATCCGCGGGCTTTCGCTGGATGAGATCGAGTTTTCCGATATCGGACGCGTGATCTGGAAGGAGCTGCGGGTCGCCATGATGTGCGGTATCACACTGGCAGCCGCAAATTTCGTGAAGCTTCAGATCGTGGATCATGTGACACCGATCGTAGCGCTCGTGATCTCCCTTACCCTCATCACGACAGTCCTGATCGCGAAGATGATCGGTGCCTCGCTTCCGATGTGCGCAAAAAAGCTGGGCTTTGACCCGGCTGTGATGGCAAGCCCGCTGATCACAACGATCGTGGATGCGGTCTCGCTTCTGATCTATTTTCAGTTTGCAACAAGGATCCTGCATATCGGATGACCGGGCAGGATCGGGGCTTGTCGATGCGTGCGGAGGCGGGTCCGGCATCGGATTGCTCTGATTTTTATACTTGCAAGAGGGCTGTTTTAGTGCTATTTTTAAGTTAGTTATAAGGGAAAGTACGGTTCTTTCCACGGATGGGTTTGAAAGGAGGAAATATGAGCTCAGTATCAGGTATTAATCAAAATGCATACCAAAACTCATATTTATATAAATCGATGTCCAGCGGCAAAAAGCAGCCGACTGCTGCAGCGGGCGCTGCGGAACTGGCTCAGCTGCAGAAGCAGAATGCGATGATCGATGCTTACGAAGCGGGAGAAGATAATCTCGCAATGGCGGAGGCGGCAGCGAATATCGCGGACGGTGCGATGTCCGGCATGTCGGATTATCTGCAGAGGGCAAACGAGCTGTCGATCCGGATGTCTAACGGCCTGATGTCTTCTTCGGACAGGGATATCTTCCAGAATGAGATCAATCAGATGGCGATCGGGATCAACGACATCGCATCCAATACAAAATACAATGAGACTTATCTGCTCAGAGACGGCGGTACGAATATCAGTGTGGCAACCGATAACAACGGTGGTTCACAGAGCCTGAACATTCCGAACTTCCTTCAGACGCTGAAGGATAACAAATTTGATGCGGAGGGGATCGAGAAGGCATTCCGGAATCTTTCTTCCGCAAGGTCAAAGGTCGGTGCCCAGACAAACGGCATTGAGTACGCAATGAACATCAACCGCAAGTCCGCAGAGGATCTGACCGCGGCAGCCAGCAGGACGGGAGATACGGAGTACGGCAGCGCCACATCCAGACTGAGCAGGAATCGTGTGATGGATCAATACAGTCAGATGATGCAGAGGCAGAAGATGCAGGCACAGCAGACGGCGGCTCAGGGCTGGTTTCAGAATCTGTGATATCCGTTCATTTGTCTGCATTTCATCTGCAGGCTCCGAAAACTCATTGCAGTCTGCTTCCTTAACAGAGACAAAGAAGTCCCCCGGCGAACAGCCGGGGGATGTTTGATTTCGGGAACTTTTCGATTTTCGTTGAAATCTGAAATAAATATGGTATCATGGTGAAGTTGATCAGAAATTTTAGAAAAACGCTGTTATAGAGGAGAACAGACGATACATGATTCAAAAAAGAGAAGATATCCGGAATATTGCGATTATCGCACATGTAGACCACGGAAAAACAACACTTGTGGACTGCCTTTTGAAGCAGAGCGGCGTATTCAGAGAAAATCAGGCTGTAGCGGAACGCGTGATGGACAGCAACGATCTGGAACGGGAGAGAGGGATCACGATCCTCTCCAAAAATACGTCCGTACTTTATAAAAATACACGGATAAACATCATCGATACACCGGGACATGCGGATTTCGGCGGGGAGGTAGAGCGTATCCTGAAGATGGTAAACGGTGTGGTTCTATTGGTGGATGCGTTTGAAGGAGTCATGCCGCAGACTAAATTTGTACTGATGAAGGCGCTGGCGCTTGATCTGCCTGTTATCGCCTGTATCAATAAGATCGACCGGGACGGCGCAAGGCCAGCAGAGGTGGTGGATGAGGTACTGGAGCTTCTGATGGATCTGGGGGCGAGTGACGAGCAGCTGGACTGCCCGTTTGTATATGCATCGGCAAAGCAGGGTGTTTCTTCTCTGGATCCGGATGAGCCGGGGAAGGATATGACGGCTCTTTTTGATACGATCGTCGAGTCGATCCCCGCGCCTGAGGGTGATCCGGAGGCTCCGCTTCAGGTGCTGATCTCTACCATTGATTACAATGAATATGTCGGCAGGATCGGTGTCGGAAAAGTAGACAACGGAGTGATCAGGATCAATCAGGAGGCGGTGATCGTCAATCACCATAATCCGGATCAGAAGGAGAAGGTAAAGATCAGCAAGCTCTATGAGTTTGAGGGATTAAATAAAGTGGACGTACAGGAAGCAGGGATCGGCTCGATCGTGGCGATCTCGGGTATCGCGGATCTGAAGATCGGTGATACAGTCTGCTCTCCCGAAGCGCCGCAGGCGATCCCCTTCCAGAAGATCTCTGATCCTACGATCTCGATGAATTTCATGGTCAATGATTCGCCCCTTGCGGGACGGGAAGGAAAATATGTCACTTCCCGTCACATCAAGGACAGGCTCTTTAAGGAACTGAACACGGATGTGTCCCTTCGTGTGGAGACGACGGATTCAACGGATACATTTAAGGTTTCCGGGCGCGGCGAGCTGCATCTGTCCGTACTGATCGAGAATATGCGCCGTGAGGGCTATGAGTTTGCGGTCAGCAAGGCAGAGGTGATCTATAAAAAGGATGAGAACGGCAAGCTGCTGGAGCCGATGGAGACAGCTTATGTGGATGTTCCGGATGAATTTTCGGGTACGGTCATCTCAAGTCTTTCCGAGCGGAAGGGCGAACTGCTCGCCATGAACTCTATTGCGGGAGGCTATACGAGGCTAGAGTTCAAGATCCCGTCGAGAGGCCTGATCGGCTTCCGGGGTCCGTTTCTGACAGATACGAAGGGAAACGGTATCATCAATACGATCTTTGACGGCTATGCCCCGTATAAAGGAGACATTGCATACCGGAAGACCGGTTCGCTTATCGCATTTGAGGCGGGAGAGGCGGTGCCTTACGGCCTGTTTAATGCGCAGGACCGCGGTTCGCTCTTTATCGGCCCCGGTACGCCGGTCTACTCCGGCATGGTAATCGGCTCCAATCCGAAGAGTGATGACATCGAAGTGAACGTCTGTAAGCAGAAACATCTGACCAATACGCGGACTTCTTCCTCCGACGAGGCGCTCAGGCTGACACCGCCGCTCCAGATGTCTCTGGAGCAGTGTCTGGATTTCATTGATTCCGATGAGCTTCTGGAGGTGACACCGGAATCCCTGCGTATCCGCAAGCGTATCCTGGATCCTACTCTCAGAAAGCGGGCGGGCTTTGCAAAGAAACAGGCGGCTCAGGGCTGATTGAAATATTTTGTTTACCGGTTTTCTTAAGGGTGTTAAAATAAAACTACGTAAGCTGATGGTCGTGTGATATCAGAGAAACCGGATTACGGTCTTTCAGGCTTAAATGAAAGCACGGATCTTATGTTTTAAAGGAGGGAAAATATGTCAATTTTCAAGGGCGCCGGAGTGGCGATCGTTACACCGTTCAGAGCAGACGGAGAGGTAAATTACGCGGAGTTTGCAAAGCAGATCGACTTTCAGATCAACAACGGTACGGATGCGATCATCGTCTGCGGGACCACGGGAGAATCATCCTGCCTTTCCCACGAGGAGCATCTTGCGGTGATCGACTATTGCGTAAAGCATGTGAATCACAGAGTACCGGTAGTGGCGGGAACCGGTTCGAACTGCACGGATACGGCGGTATATCTTTCCGTGGAAGCGGAAAAGATCGGCGTCGACGGTCTGCTGGTCGTGACACCTTATTATAATAAGGCTACTCAGAAGGGTCTCATCGATCATTATACGATCATTGCTGAGGCAGTGAAGCTTCCGATCATCATGTACAACATCAAGAGCCGGACGGGTGTGAACATCAATCCGGATACGGCGGCCACACTGATCAATAATGTAAAGAATATCGTCGGTGTGAAGGAGGCAAGCGGTGATATCGCCCAGGTGGCGAAGATCATGGCTCTGACAGACGGCAATTGCGAGATGTATTCCGGAAACGACAATGAAGTGATTCCGATCATGTCGCTCGGCGGAATCGGAGTGATCTCGGTGCTTTCCAATGTGGCTCCTTCCTATATGCATAATATGTGCCTGAATTATCTGCAGGGAAATATAGAAGATGCCAGAAAGATGCAGCTTAAGATGATCGATATCGTGGATGCACTCTTCTGCGAGGTGAATCCTATCCCTGTGAAGCATGCGATGAATATCATGGGCATGAACGCTGGTCCGATGAGGCGTCCGCTGTCTCCGATGGAGCCGCAGAATCTGGAAAGGTTAAAGAAATCCATGCGTGATTTCGGGCTGATCCAATGAGCGCGGCAGAGCCGGTAAGGGTTATCTTAAGCGGCTGCAACGGTCATATGGGGCGTACGGTCACAGGGATCATAAGCAAGACGGAGGATATAACGATCACGGCCGGGATAGATCCTTTTCAGGGCATAGAAAATGATTATCCGGTCTACGAAACTCCCGAAAAGTGTGCAGAGGCCGGAGTGGAGTCGGATGTGGTGATCGACTTTTCTTCTCCTGCGGTCTTAAACTCTCTGCTGGAATACGGAAAAGCAAAGAAGCTGCCGATGGTGCTCTGTACGACGGGATATACCGAAGAGCAGAAGGCACAGATCGAAGCTGCATCCAAAGAGATCGCGATACTGAAGTCCGCAAATATGTCGCTGGGTATCAATGTGCTGGCGAAACTCATCCGGGAGGCGGCTGCTCAGCTGACAGAGGCAGGTTGTGATGTGGAGATCGTAGAAAAGCATCACAACCTGAAGAAGGATGCTCCGAGCGGAACGGCGATCCTTCTGGCGGATGCGGTAAACGGCGGACTTGCCGAAAAGTATGATTATGTATATGACCGGAGCGGCAGAAATGAAAAAAGGCCTGTGAAGGAGATTGGAATATCGGCGGTACGGGCCGGAACGATCCCGGGAGATCACGATGTGATCTTCGGCGGAGAGGATGAAGTGATCACCTTTTCACACCGGGCTTATTCCAAGGCAGTGTTCGGAAAGGGAGCGGTACAGGCCGCGAAATTCCTGAAGGGCAGGGAGCCCGGCTTTTATACAATGGCCGATGTGATCGGCTGAAAGTCTGAAAGATCGGACGGGTCTGTACGGAAGTGCAGACTCGTCTTTCATACTGTAAATACATTTCCGT
>CACZNS010000167.1 GCA_902782575.1 uncultured Lachnospiraceae bacterium | reverse complement strand
GGTCTGGGGGCTGGCGGGAGTTCTGTTTCTGCTGGATCGTTTTGCCGGAAGCAGGTTCAGGAAAAAGTGAATGGCTGAGGTCGGGCGGATTGCTTTCAGGGTCCTGCTTATGTATAATAATGAAAAGCGGTCTAAGCTTTTGAAGGGTTGGGAAGGTATCGTGCAATGCTGCAGAACAGTTTTAATTATTACGGGTTTGATAAAAGAACTTATAGAGACTGTCTGAATCAGATCCGCGGTATGAACTGGAGACATATCGGCTACATTAATCTCTGGTTTGTTCTGATGAATACTGCCTATTCGATCTTTGCCTGGTTTAATGTGTTTGGTGTGCATCGGATCCAGATCAGGTTTTATCTGATTTATCTCATTGTTGCGATCCTTTTCGAGATTTCTCTCCTGGTGTTACGGGGCTTTACGGAGAGGCATTCCGTCCTGATGGCTTATTTCAGTGTCATTACACTGCTGTCATACAGCCTGGCGGAGTCTGTAAGCCAGCCGTACATGGCTGCGACCAAGTACCTGGTGCTGCTGGTACTGGTGGCCTTGTCCTATATCGACATCATGATACGGGCTGCTGGAGTGCTGCTGCTCTTTACGGTCTCATTTTTTATCACCTCTTTTCAGAGCAAATCCCTTTCGATCTTTTATCAGGATCTCTATAACGGGATCGTATTCCTGACCCTTGCGCTTGCCATGCACTATGTATTCCAGAGGGTTCGTATGCGGCAGTTTGTGATTTATCTGCAGAGCGTGCAGATGACCCGGGATCTGGAGGTGAAGTCCAGCTTTGATGCGCTCACATCCCTGCTGAACCGCGGCAGGTTTTTCTCAATGGCAGGAGAAGTGCTCAGAGGAAGCCATGATGAATACATTGCGATCTGCCTGCTGGATCTGGACAGCTTTAAGCAGATCAACGACAAGCTGGGGCACCAGATGGGGGATAAGGTCATTCAGATCGCGGGAAACACTATCCTCAATACGCTGAAGATCAATCTTTCGGAAAAATGGTCATTTCCGGAGAGGGCGATCAAGGAAAAGCTGAGCTTTGCGGGACGGCTGGGAGGAGATGAGTTTATCGTCCTGATCCGCGGTATGAACGATCGCGAAGCAGTCAGACCTCTGCTGCAGGATATGCTGAATAATCTGAACAGTGTGGAGCTGGAGGCACTGCACGGAATCCATGCCTCCTTCGGAGTGACTGAGATCCTGCCGGAGGACAAGGATATTGACAGGGCATATACCAGAGCGGATGAAGCTCTTTACATTTCAAAGGGTGCGGGGAAAAACCAGATCACATTCCGGGATCTGCACCGGGAAGGAGGTAGTGATGTCTGATGCTGCGGCTTCCCGGCTTATGATCGCGATCGGTCTTGTTCTGATCTGCGCAAGCCTGATCCAGTGCATTCTGTATTTCGGATACAGCCGGGATGTGACAATGGAGCAGAAAGGAGAGAGACGGGTGATCGCCGTGCTGGTACCGGTGGCGCTGCTTTCTGTTATCATTGTGTACAGTATCCTGATCTTTAACAGAGAGGAAACCGTTCTGGCAGGAGAGTTGCTGCTTTTTTTCAGTGCGGTCATTACTTTGCTGATCCGGTTTATGATCACCCAAATGGACGGGTTGAAAAAACGCACGCTGGAGATTCTGAAAACCTTTATCACGATCATCGAAGCGGGGGATCCGAATCTGGATGGACATTCGCTGCATGTCCACAATCTTTCGATGCTGATCTATGATTATCTGCCCTTTAAGTACCGTCTGAGGATCAACCGGGAGAATCTGAGATATGCTTCCCTGTTTCTGGATCTGGGAAAGCTCGGTGTGCCGAGAAACATTATCCATAAGGCAGGAAAGCTCGGAAGTGAAGAGTGGAAGATCATGCGAAGGCACCCCGAGATCTGTGCAAAGATCCTGAAGCCCCTCGGATCCTTTGAAGGGATCCTGGATTGGATCCTCTATCATCATGAGCGGGTGGACGGCAGCGGATATTATAAGAAAAAGGGGGATGATATCCCGCTTCCGGCCAGGATCATTGCCGTGGCTGATACTTATTCTGCCATCACCATGAACCGGTCGTATAAGGTGCCGATGAGTTATGAGGATGCGATCCGCGAACTGAAGCTTGTGTCGGGAAAGCAGTTGGATACGGAGATTGTAGAGATATTTTGCAACATCCCGAAGAACCAGGTCATTTCCTGCATAGAGGATGCAAAGGCGAAGATGCAGCTGTATCAGGATGAACATTTCAGGGATTGAGAGCAGATGATACCATTATAATGATCAGCGAAAACAATTACCAACCGCTTTCCGTAAAGGATGCAGGGGCCGGTATCCGGTAACGGAAGGCGGGGCAATTATGACCGTTAATGAGTATCGGCGATGAAAGGATGACAGGGAGGGAACAGAGATGAAAAAAGTAAGAATTTTGCCGGTGCTGGCAATGCTTGTGGCAGCAGCTTTAAGTACTGCATGCGGAAAAGCCTCAAAAGAAACGGGCGGCCCGCTTACCTTGAAGATCGGCGTATCTACGGCCGAATCGGACCCGAGGAATATCGCTGCGCAGGCCTTCGCAGATGAGATCGGAGAGAAGACCGGAGGAGTGATCACTGTAGTGATTTATCCATCGGGACAGCTTGGCGGAGACACGCAGATGATCGATGCTATGGTCAACAATTCCGGCAAAGTGGATATGGTCATTACCGACGCTTCGAACTTTGCGACATACGAACCAAAGATGGGGATCTCCGCTCTGCCGTTTCTGTTTGATGACTTTGATACCGCCTGGGAGTTTATGGACAGCAGCATTGAAAAAGAGGCGGAGGAAGGGCTCTCCAAATACAACCTGCACGTGCTCACCCATTATTGCAACGGCTTCAGATGTGTGACGAATTCCAAGCATCCGATCGAAAAGCCGGAGGATATGGCCGGTCTGATCATCCGTACACCGGAGAATCCGATCATTATGGCGACGATGTCCGCACTGGGGGCAAATCCGCAGCCGCTGCCGTTTTCCGAGCTTTATCCTTCTCTCAGGCAGGGGATTTACGATGCCCAGGAGAACCCAGTTCCGGTCATTTATAACAACAAGCTTTTTGAAGTGCAGCAGTATCTTTCGGTGACGAACCATATTTATTCCGGAATGTGTTTTGCGATTACGCAGTCTGCCTGGGATAAGCTTTCCGCGGAGCAGCAGTCGATCATTCAGGAGGCAGCAGAAGCCTCTGCGGAATACGACAGATCGATGAACCGTGAGCAGACGGAATCCCTTCTCTCAGAGCTTATCAAAGAAGGGATGGAGGTCAATGAACCGGATCTGGCACCGTTTCAGGAGGCAACGGCCAGCGTGCTTACGAATAATGCGTCCACCTACGGGAAGCTGATGGATGAGCTGGAAGAGTGGAAAAAGGCTCATTAAAAGGCTGGATCCGAGAACAACAGATGCGGGTGACGGATCTTGCGAAGCGCAGGAAGAGCCGGAGAAGATGATTGATAAAACCAGAAGGAGAGTAAAGCAGATTTTTATCTGATTTACATAAAGTAACAACTACTTTAAATCATGAAGGAGGAAAGACATGAAGTATTCAATTGAAGGCGAACCGATGCCGGTCGTGATCTGTGATGTGGAGGCGGGAGAGAAGCTTTCCTGCGAATCGGGGGCGATGGCCTGGATGTCTCCGAATATGAAGATGGAAACATCGGGCGGCGGTCTGGGAAAGGTTCTCGGCAGAGCTTTTTCAGGCGAGACTCTGTTTTTGAACAATTATACCGCAGAGGGAGGACCTGGACTGATCGCATTTTCGACGAATGTTCCGGGCTCCATCAGAGCTTTTGAGATCAACCCGGGACGGGAGATCGTAGCACAGAAAAATGCGTTTCTTGCTTGCGAAGCAGGAGTAGACCTGTCGGTTTTCTTCCAGAAGAAGGTGGGCTCGGGATTTTTCGGAGGGGAGGGCTTCATCATGCAGAAGCTTTCCGGCCAGGGGATGGCTTTCCTTGAATTTGACGGCTACGTCAAGGAATATGATCTGCAGGCGGGAGAGAGCATGATCATCGATACCGGATATCTTGCAGCGATGGATGCGACCTGCTCGATCGATATCAGAACCGTTCCCGGGATCAAAAACGCCCTGCTCGGCGGAGAGGGGATCTTTAATACTGTGATCTCCGGTCCGGGTCATATCTGGCTGCAGTCCATGCCGGTTCCTCAGCTCGCCGGTGTGATCGCGAAATTCATTCCTTCGAAGAACTGATCCGGATATCATATATTGATAAAACAGCCCCGGCCTGTCGCGTTCGGACAGTGCCGGGGGTTTCAAATATTACAGATACAATGAGGAAAGAAAGTTTGAAAGTATACTTTCAAATTCTTATGGGTATCCGCGCCGCGCATAAAAGCCGCGGCACGGCAGGGGTGTAAGTTTGAAAGTAAACTTTCAAATTCTTATAGATATCCGTACCGCGTATAAATGACGCGGCACGGTAGGGGAGAAAGAATGAAAGAGAAAAAGAATTCATTTTCAGGATCGCTTGGATTTGTCCTTGCTGCGGCAGGAAGTGCGGTCGGCCTGGGGAATCTGTGGAGGTTTCCCTATCTGGCTGCGAAAAACGGCGGTGGGTTGTTTCTGGTCATCTATCTGATCCTGGTGCTGACATTCGGATTTACTATGCTGCTGTGCGAGGTGTCGATCGGGAGAAAAACGAAGAATTCCCCGTTAAAAGCTTATGGGGCACTTCAGCCGAAATGGAAATGGATCGGAATCTTTGCCGTGATCGTACCGTTTCTGATCCTGCCGTACTACTGTGTGATCGGCGGATGGGTTTTGAAGTACTGCGTGGTTTTTCTGGCCGGAAAGGGACTTGACGCCACAGGAGACGGCTACTTCACCGGCTTTATCACCTCTCCCGTGCAGCCGATCATCTTTCTTGCCGTCTTTGTATTCTGCACCACATTTGTGATCTATAAGGGGATCGATAAGGGGATCGAAAAGATCTCAAGGATCCTGATGCCGGTGCTGTTTCTGGTGGTGGCAGGTATTTCCGTCTACGCACTGACCATGAGCTACAGTGACGGAAACGTAAAAAGGACTGGTATCGACGGGCTTCTGATCTATCTGATCCCCGATATACAGGGACTGACGTTCAGGGGCTTTATGGAAGTTCTGATGGATGCGATGGGTCAGCTCTTCTATTCGATCAGTGTGGCAATGGGTATTATGATCACATACGGTTCTTATCTGGGAGATAAGGAGAATCTGATCAAAAGTGTAAACAGGATCGAGTTTTTTGATACGGCAGTCGCTTTTCTGGCAGGCATTATGATCATCATACCGCTCTATGTGGTAATGGGAAAGGAAGCGATGGGCGCATCGGGACCTTCACTGCTGTTTATATCCATGCCCGGTGTATTTGCACATATGGGGGTCACGGGCGCGACTCTTGGGGCGGCGTTCTTCATTATGGTATTCTTTGCCGCTCTGACCAGTTCCATCTCCATCATGGAGGCGGTGGTCTCTTCCATGATCGAAAAATTCGGTATAACAAGGGAGAAGGCGGCCGTGATCGAAGGGCTGATCAGTTTCGGGATCGGCATTGTGGTCTGCCTTGGATACAACGCCTTTTACTTTGAGCTTCCGCTTCCGAACGGGGCTGTCGGGCAGGTGCTGGATGTGCTGGATTATATCAGCAATTATATTCTGATGCCCGTAGTTGCGATCAGTACCTGTATTCTGGTCGGATGGGTGCTGAAGCCGAAGACCGTTGTGGAAGAAGCGGTGAAAAACGGAGAGAAATTCGGTCGGAAAAATGTATTTACGGTAATGGTCAGGTTCATTGCTCCGGTCCTGCTTGTGATGCTCCTGCTGAATTCCATGGGGCTGTAAAAGAGATGTTCGCTTATGTCTGAAGCAAAACTTGTCACCTTTTCCCGGGATGCGGTGATCCTGAAAGAGGGAGAATTTCATACGGATATGTATAAGATCATCAAGGGTCATGCGGAGATCTATACAGGCTACGGAACACCGTCGGAGAGCATCCTCGGCATCATCGGGCCGCAGTCCTGCTTCGGTGAGTTCGGCCTGCTCTTAAAGAAGCCTTCGATCTATACCGTGATCGCCTATTCGGATGTTCTCGCCCTGCGGTTCACGGAGAGCGAGCTGGGGAACTTTGTGAAGGAAAATCATAAGAACATCATCGATATCATGCGAAACATGGCAAACAGCATGATGAGCATGCGCCTGCAGAACGATCAGCTGATAAAGGAACTGGAAGAAAGTAAAAAGCCGGATGAGGTGGACTTCCAGGAGAGGATCCGGGAGGCGAGGAGAGCCATGAGGCAGTATGCGGTGTATAATCCTGGTCTGCACGGGCAGGCAGAGCAGTCACAGACAGGATCGATCAATAAGATCGTCTGAAAAAACAGCAGGATGTGCAGATTCATTCGAGACAGTTCCTTACCGTTATTCAGAGATGTTCCATGAAGATCATCGGATGAGCCGTACAGAAATCGGTTTCTTTCATATAGATACCGAGAGTTACGTCATTGTCGTCGACGCAGACGACTTTCGCGGGAGAGAATCCCGGGAAGTGCTCATCGATGATCTTTTTTGCGATGGAGGGTTTTTCTTCTGAATAAAGAGTGTAATAGCAATGATTCTCCGGGATCCCGTAGAGCCTGTTTACCATTTCGGACTTCCAGGCCTCGTGACCGTGGGGCTCGCGGGATATGCAGAAGATGCGATCCGTTCCGTGCCGGAGGATGTAATCATAGATCGGTTTCAGACGCCTGCAGTCTGCGTAAATGTTTATTGCTTTGAATTCGGGCGAGGGATCCAGCTCATGATGAGCATGATACTCTCCGTAGGTGTAGCTTGTAAGAGTGCCGTCTATGTCAAACCGCACCCCAGTATCGGCTGTATTCAACAGATCCCAGATCCTGCTGCTCAAATCCTGTCTCCCTGCCCTTTGGTTATTGGTCGGTGTGCTTTATTTTCCTTCGTATGCGATCACGGTAGATACGTCGTAGCCCTTCAGAAGAGCTCTTCCGTTCAGCCCCTTAAGCTCCATCAGACAGAGGATCTTTACCACCTCGCCGCCGAGATCCTCCACGAGCTTTGCGATGCAGTCAAGGGTTCCGCCGGTTGCGATCAGATCATCCACGATCACGACCTTCTGTCCTTTTTTGATGGAATCCTTATGCATTTCAAGAGTTGCCGTGCCGTATTCCAGAGAATAATCCCGGGATATCGTTTCGCAGGGCAGCTTTCCCTTCTTCCTTACGAGCACGAGAGGCTTGTGAAGCTGATAAGCGAGGGGGGAGCCAAACAGGAATCCTCTTGATTCCGCCCCGACAATGATATCAAAATCAACATCCTTAAGCTTTTCAAGCAGTTCGTTGATCGCCAGCTGAAATCCGTCCGCATCCTGCAGAACGGTGGTAATATCTCTGAACATGATCCCTTTTTCCGGGAAATCGGGAATGCTCCTTACATAGTCTTCCAGTTTTTTCATTCGAGTTGTCCTCCGATCCGTATTGCACAGACAGTTGCTGTGTGATCATAAAAAAAATACAGGCAAACGGGGATGTTTGTCAAGTACGTGAAGAAGAGGAAGAGATTCTGTGATATATTGAAACGGCAGGCGGAGTTCCTATTCCGAATAAAAATTAGCACTCGACTGTTGACGTGGCTAACAATTTGTGTTATAAAGCATTTAGAACATATGAGACAGCGTATGCGGACCCAAGGAAGGAGGATATGGAATGAATATAGAGAAATTTACACAGAACTCGATCAAAGCAGTCAATGAGTGTGAAAAGCTGGCTTATGAATACGGAAATCAGGAGATCAATCAGGAGCATCTGCTTTATTCCCTGCTGACGATCGACGACTCGCTGATCCTGAAGCTTGTGGAGAAGATGGGGATCGAGAAGCAGTATTTTCTGGACAGGGCCAAACAGGGGATCGAAAAACGCGTAAAGGTCCAGGGAGGCCAGGTCTATGTCGGGCAGGAGCTGAATAAGGCGCTTCTTTCCGCAGAGGATGAAGCAAAGGCGATGGGAGACTCCTATGTGTCCGTGGAGCATCTGTTTCTTGCTCTGATCCGTCAGCCGAACAAGGAGCTTAAGGATATCTTCAAAGAATACGGGATCACAAGGGACAGATTCCTGGCGGCTCTTTCGACGGTGCGGGGGAACCAGACCGTAAACACGGACAATCCGGAAGCGACCTACGACACTCTGGAAAAATACGGAGCCAATCTGGTGGAGCGGGCAAAGGATCAGAAGCTGGAGCCGGTGATCGGCCGGGAGGATGAGGTCAGAAACGTGATCCGGATCCTTTCAAGGAAGACCAAAAACAATCCCGTGCTGATCGGCGAGCCTGGTGTGGGCAAGACGGCCGTGGTAGAAGGCCTGGCTCAGAGGATCGCAGATGATGATGTACCGGAAAGCCTGAAGGATAAGGAGATCTTTTCACTTGATATGGGAGCGCTTCTTGCCGGAGCGAAATACAGAGGCGAGTTTGAAGAGCGACTGAAGGCGGTGCTGGATGAGGTCCGGAAGTCTGACGGCAGGGTGATACTTTTCATCGATGAGCTGCATACGATCGTCGGAGCAGGCAAAACCGAAGGTTCCATGGATGCCGGAAATATGCTGAAGCCGATGCTGGCGCGCGGGGAACTGCATTGTATCGGAGCAACCACACTGGATGAATATCGAAAATATATCGAAAAGGATCCGGCACTGGAGAGAAGGTTCCAGCCGGTGCTGGTGGATGAGCCTTCGATCAAGGATACGATCTCCATCCTGCGTGGTCTGAAGGAACGGTTTGAGGTTTTTCATAAGGTTAAGATCAATGACAGTGCACTGGTGAGTGCGGCCGAGCTCTCTCACCGATATATTTCGGATCGGTTCCTGCCCGATAAGGCGATCGATCTGGTGGATGAAGCCTGTGCTTCCATTAAGATGGAAATGGACTCCATGCCGACAGAGCTGGACGGGATGAACCGGGAGCTGACACAGCTCAGGATCGAGGAAACCGCTCTGAAGAAGGAAACCGACAGTGCCAGTCAGACGAGACTTGAGGAGCTGCAGAAGGAGATCGCGGATCTTGAGGAGAGATTTTCGAATCAGAAAGCACAGTGGGATAATGAGAAGCAAAGTCTGAGTGCGCTTTCGGAGCTGCGAGAAAAGATCGAGGCAACCAATCAGGAGATCCAGATCGCCCAGAGAAACGGTGATTATGAGAAAGCGGGACAGCTTCAGTACGCAGAGCTGCCGGAGCTGAAGAAAAAGCTGGAGTATGAAGAGTCCAGGATCCAGGGTAAGGACCTCAGCATGGTGCATGAGGCGGTGACCGAGGATGAGATCGCGAAGATCGTATCCCGCTGGACAGGCATTCCGGTGGCGAAGCTGACAGAGGGTGAAAGGGAGAAGACACTGCATCTTGCGGATATTCTGCACCGGAGGGTGATCGGCCAGGATGAGGCGGTGCAGAAGGTGACGGATGCCATCATCAGGAGCAAAGCCGGCATCAAGGATCCCGAGCGGCCCATCGGCTCGTTTCTATTCCTTGGCCCTACCGGCGTGGGAAAGACGGAGCTGGCCAAGGCGCTGGCGGCAAGTCTGTTTGATGATGAAACGAATATGGTAAGGATCGATATGTCCGAATACATGGAGAAGCATTCGGTTTCCAGGCTGATCGGAGCACCTCCCGGATATGTGGGCTATGATGAAGGCGGGCAGCTTACCGAAGCGGTGCGCAGAAAGCCGTACTCGGTCGTGCTCTTTGATGAAGTGGAAAAGGCACATCCGGATGTGTTTAATGTGCTGCTGCAGGTGCTGGATGACGGCCGTATTACGGACAGTCAGGGAAGGACGGTGGATTTTAAGAATACGATCCTGATCATGACTTCAAATCTGGGCTCTCAATATCTCCTGGAGGGGATCGATGATGACGGCAGCATTAAGGAAGACGCAGCGCAGGCGGTGGAGATGGAGCTCAGGACCCATTTCAGGCCGGAGTTCCTGAATCGGCTGGATGAGACGATCATGTTCCGCCCTCTGACGAAGGATAATATCGCGGGGATAATCGATCTGCTGATCGCTGATACGAATCGCAGGCTTGCTGATAAGCGGCTTTCCATCGAAATGACGGATGCCGCCAGGAGGTTTGTGGTGGAGGGCGGCTACGATCCCGTGTATGGTGCAAGGCCGCTGAAACGGTTTATGCAGAAGCATGTGGAGACCCTTACGGCAAGGATGATCCTTTCGGAGGGGGCAGATGAAGGCGATACGATCCGGATCGACTGCGCGGACGGAGAGCTGAAAGCGGAGATCGTACACTGACTGTGCCGGAATACGGTCATAAGGCCGGGCAGACCGGGAGTCATACGAGAAAAAGAAAACCCTTCATGGCGTCACGGCCATGAAGGGCTTCTTTGTGTAGTGTGTAGTGTGAAGGTTGCTTTGAAGATCCGGATGCTGCCAGCAGAATCCCGGATGATGTCGTGCAACCCGGAACTGCAGCTTTATATGAGAGGTGTAACGACCTTTCCGCAGCCGCAGTGTCCGTAGGAGAAATAAGATTATGTGTGTGATGAGTTAGTAAGAACTAACCAAATAAAGATTAGCATAGACTAACTCGAAATGCAAGCATTTTTTTTCTATTCTGTTCTTTTTTCGATACAACTATGACCGGGCTGTTTTCATGCCGGGTGAACAGCTTGTGAATATGCGGTTTTTGGCTATTTATAAACAAATTGTGAAATATTTAACGATTGATTGACAATGCCTTAACGATGTGCTACTTTGTTATAGGAACAAAACAGTTACAAACTTATTAAGAGTGCTGAAGAGGCTGGTACCGGATGATCTTCGGGCTGACCCGAAGCGTGATTTTACGAAAAGAGCGCAGTTGGCACTTATTTGCACCGGATAAAGCCGGTAGCCAAAAGGAGGAAAAAATGAGAGACGAGTGGAGAGGGTTCAAAGGTACTCATTGGGTCGAAGAAGTGAGCGTCCGTGATTTCATTCAGGACAACTACACACCGTACGACGGAGACGAGTCATTCCTTGCAGACCCGACAGACGCAACCAACAAGCTCTGGGGAAGGCTTCAGGAGCTGCAGAAGGAAGAAAGAGAGCACAACGGAGTTCTTGAGTGCGAGACAGAGATCGTATCCAGCCTTACATCATACGGCCCCGGCTACATTGATGAGAGCATGAAGGATCTGGAGAAGGTCGTCGGTCTTCAGACAGACAAGCCCCTGAAGAGAGCATTCATGCCTTACGGCGGAATCAAGATGGCTCAGGAAGCTGCAGAGCAGTATGGCTACAAGGTCAACGAGAAATACAACCAGATCTTCAACGAGTATCACAAGACTCACAATCAGGCTGTATTTGATGCATATACAGATGAAATGAAGGCAGCGCGTCATACGCATATCGTTACCGGTCTTCCGGATACCTATGGACGTGGACGTATCGTCGGCGACTACAGAAGAGTCGCTCTGTACGGTATCGATTACCTCATCGAGAAGAAGAAGCTTGACTTCAAGAACTGCGGCCACGGCGATATGACAGATGATGTGATCCGTCTGAGAGAAGAGATCACGATGCAGATCCGTGCACTGCAGGGTATGAAGGAAATGGCAAAGATCTACGGCTATGATATTTCCAAGCCGGCAAACAATGCGAAGGAAGCTGTACAGTGGCTGTACTTCGGATATCTTGCAGCGATCAAGACCCAGAACGGTGCGGCTATGTCCGTAGGACGTATCTCCACATTCCTTGACATCTACATGGAGAGAGACCTGAAGGAAGGCACTCTGACAGAGAGCGAGGCTCAGGAGCTGATCGATCATTTGACAATGAAGTTCCGTATGGTCAAGTTCGCAAGGATCGAGTCCTACAACCAGCTGTTCTCGGGCGATCCGGTATGGGCTACCCTCGAGATGGGCGGTATCGGCATGGACGGTCGTCACATGGTAACAAAGAACGACTATCGTTTCCTGCATACACTGGAGAATATGGGTCCTTCACCGGAGCCGAACCTTACGGTTCTGTATTCTTCACAGCTGCCTGAGACATTCAAGAAGTATGCTGCAAAGATCTCCGTTTTGACCTCTTCGATCCAGTATGAGAATGATGATGTCATGAAGCCGATCTGGGGCGATGACTACAGCATCTGCTGCTGCGTTTCCGCTACACAGACAGGTAAAGAGATCCAGTTCTTCGGCGCACGTGCGAATCTGGCAAAGGCTCTGCTGTATGCTATCAATGGCGGCAAGGACGAGAAGCATAAGGATAAGGCAGGCAAGCCGATGCAGGTTGGTCCGGAGATCGCTCCGATCACTTCCGAGTATCTGGATTATGACGAGGTTATGCATAAGTATGATATCATGCTTGACTGGCTGGCAGGTCTGTATGTCAACATCCTGAACCTGATCCACTATATGCATGACAAGTACTATTATGAAGCTGCCGAGATGGCACTGATCGATACCAATCTGCGCAGAACGTTCGCAACCGGTATTGCAGGCTTCTCACACGTGATCGACTCTCTGTCCGCGATCAAGTATGCTAAGGTTAAGGTCCTGAGGGATGAGTTCGGTATCGCTACCGGATTTGAGACTACAGGCGAGTTCCCGAAATACGGCAACGACGATGACAGAGCAGATGAGATCGGTGTATGGCTGCTGAAGACCTTCATTACAAAGGTTAAGAAATATCACACATACAGAAATTCCGAGCCGACTACTTCGATCCTTACCATTACTTCAAACGTTGTTTACGGCAAGGCTACAGGTGCTACACCGGACGGCCGCGAGGCTTACAAGCCGTTCGCACCGGGTGCTTCACCTTCCTACGGCGCAGAGACCAGCGGACTGCTTGCTTCTTTGAACTCCGTAGCAAAGATCCCGTATGAGTTCTCGCTTGACGGTATCTCCAATACTCAGACGATGAATCCGGATGCACTGGGCCACACAGACGAAGAGAGAGCCAACACTCTGGTTAAGGCTATGGACGGCTACTTCGATAACGGCGCACATCATCTGAACGTGAACGTGTTCGGTACCGAGAAGCTGCTCGACTGCCAGGCACATCCTGAGAAGCCTGAGTACGCTAACTTCACAATCCGTGTATCGGGTTATGCGGTTAAGTTCATCTCCCTGACGAAAGAGCAGCAGGATGACGTTATCGCAAGAACCTGCCACAAGAGGCTGTAAGAAGCGGACCGCAGGATCAGAGACATCAGAGTAAGGATGTCGGCGGATTTAATCCACGGGATTTCTGAACAGATGTTCACATTGAAATGATAATGTGATAGAATAGGGAGTGTGACGTGTCACACTCCCTAATTTTATAAGGAATCGGCAGAGAGATTGAAGTTTGAGCAGCTGGCCAGGAACACGGACCGGCATTAGAATAGGAGAACAATGATTATGAAGGGAATGATCCATTCTTTGGAGTCTTTCGGTTCTGTTGACGGACCGGTGATCCGGTATCTCGTTTTTTTAAAGGGCTGCAATATGCGCTGCAAGTATTGCCACAATGCGGATACCTGGGCGAAAGAGGGCGGCCAGCTTATGGAGGCGGACGAGATCCTGGATAAAGCGGAGCGCTTCCGTTCTTACTGGCGGGAGGACGGCGGTATCACGGTGAGCGGCGGGGAAGCTTTGCTTCAGATCGATTTTCTGTTAGAGCTTTTTTCCAAGGCCCATGAGCGGAATATAAATACCTGTCTGGATACCTCGGCTCAGCCTTTTACGAGGGAAGAGCCTTTCTTCTCGAAATTTGAAGAACTGATGAAGGTTACCGACCTGCTTCTGCTGGATATCAAGCACATTGATGATGAGGAGCACAGAAAGCTGACCGGGCACAGCAATCAGAATATTCTGGATTGTGCACATTATCTTTCGGACATCGGTAAGCCGGTCTGGATCAGACATGTACTGGTTCCGGGGATAACGGATAACGATGAGTATCTGCATAAGACAGCTGATTTTATAGCTGATCTGAAAAATGTGAAGAAGATCGAAGTTTTGCCGTATCATTCACTGGGTAAATTCAAATGGGATGAGCTCGGAATACCATATTCTCTCGGTGATGTTAAATCGCCGAGCGCGGAGCGGGTGAAAAATGCGGATGATATTCTCCACGGAAGAAAATAGCCTATGCGGTAGGGGGCAGAGCCGGCGATAGTACTATGTATGAAAAAGAAACGGTGCATTTTCTGAAAGGATACAGTGATCAGCCGATCCCGTTTCGGAGACGTGACAGGATCAGCGAGGAGGCAGCAGCTCTCCGGCAGATCCGGGAGGAGGAGGAGACTCCTCAGAAGATCCGTGAGATGAAAGCACTATACTACAACCTGGATAGAGCGACACATTCTGACAGCAGCCTGTTTTATGAACAGGCTGTCTTTATGAAGGATTATACTGATAATTATTCCTTCCACGGTTATTTCCAACGCTATTTTCCCACGTATCATGCCATGAATACGGAGCAGCTGCGGGGGTATTTCAGCTTTCGTACCCGCCTGCGAAAAGGGAAACCGGATGAAAACCCGCCGATCTCTTATGTGTACGTTTATGCATATGAACTGATCAACGGAATCGGTGCAGAGCCGGAAGAAGGTCTGCAGGAGCTGGAGAGGCTCCAGGATCTGTATGGATACCTTGATGTGAGTCTGAAGGGATATCTTTATAACTGGATTCGGGATTATATTGTCTATTACGGACTGGATCGCACTCAGGCAAAGCGGTATTTTGATACGGAATCCGGCGATGCGCTTGGTGTCTTACTGCAGTGTGAAAGCAATCCGGATGTGGGCACAGAAGAAGAAAAGCTGTTTCAGGCAATCGTCAGCCTGTCCTCCTATGAGATCCCGAAATCCTCCTTTTACAAAAAGCATCCGGAAATGATGCAGCAGGTAATCTGCAGGACTTATCTGGAGATGTCCGAATATATGAGAAAAGAAGGGAAAATGATGTATTCGGAAAAGTGCTTTGGGAGAGGGGATGTCGGCTCTTACAGAATGTTTCGGTCAGCGATGTTCTATGATCATAAGAAATATGAAGATTATTTATATGAAGTGAGTCCTGCGCTGCGATTTTATTGCCGGAAGGGGCAGTGGACCAGGGAAGACTATGCGGGGATAGCAAAAAAGAGCGGGATCCTGGCTGATCTGTGCCGAGAAACAGATCGCTTGCTTCGTGAGAAGACGAATTTTGGGCATCCGTTAAAGAAGAAAATTAATGCGGGAGCGGAAAGCAAAATAGCGGAGGTTACAATCGATCGTTACCTAAAAGAAAAAAATGAAAAGAAAAAAGCGGTTTTGACGATCGATCTGTCCGTGCTGGAGAATATCAGACGTGACGCTGCACAGACGAGAGACTTTCTGCTTGTGGAAGAAGATGAGTGCCGATCTGATCAGGAGTATATAGCCGAAGACAGGAACGAGACAGTTAACATAACTATTGAAAAAGTTAACATAACACAAAAAGAAGACGATCTTATTTCCGATCAGGATCATCAAAGTGAGCAGATTTCTATTAAAAATGAGACGAAAACAGAGGAGAAAGAACCGGAAGAGAGCTCGATATTCAATGAAAACGAACGATATTTAATACAGTCGTTATTGAACAAAGTCCCGTGGGAAGCGGCTTTGCGGGGTCAGCATCTGTCGGTGGAGATGCTCGTGGATGAGATCAATGATCGGATGATGGATGTGATCGGAGATACTGTTATCGAATTCGACGGCAGCATTCCGACTCTGGTGGAGGATTATATTCCGGATCTGAAGAAATTATTATCCTGATCACAGAGCAGATATATAGTGAACGGATAGAGCAATTGCACTTTTCTGCGCTCCAAACACCAGCGGTAAGGCGTATGTGACTCAGGATACGGAAAAAATATTTACCATTAAACAGATAAGCAGTTTTGACATAAAAGAATCCGGGAGAACAGCAGGACAGTTAATGGATACGAAATCACAGAAAGTACCGCGGCGTATCGCTGCAACGGTGATCAACTCACTGAAGGGAGGAGTCGTTCCGAGGATCGGTCTTCCTTATATTACAGTCGGAAGAAAAGCAGAAATTGAAGCTCTTCTTCATGATGTGGAGATCATTTCCGAGGGAGGTGCTTCCTTCCGGTTTATTGTTGGCCGTTACGGGAGCGGAAAGAGCTTTTTGCTTCAGACGATCCGTAATTACGTGATGGATAAGGGATTTGTCGTTGTGGATGCAGACCTTTCTCCGGAACGCAGACTGCAGGGGACGAGAGGGCAGGGGCTTGCGACATATCGCGAGCTGCTTCGGAACATGTCCACAAGGACCAGACCGGAAGGGGGTGCGCTGACTCTGATCCTGGAACGGTGGATCGATGCGGTACAGGCGGAAACTGTGCGGGAAACCGGAATCAAACCGGACAGTGCGGGATTTGCAAAAGCAGTGGAGGAGAGGATCTATCAGGTGATCGGTTCCATGAAGGAGCTGGTACACGGATTTGATTTTGCCAGGCTTTTAAGTCTTTATTATTCAGCATCCATAACCGGGGATGAGGAGAAAAAGGGATGTGTGATCAAGTGGTTTCGCGGAGAGTATGCGACCAAAACGGAAGCAAAAGCAGAGCTCGGTGTATCGGTAGTGATAACCGATGATGACTGGTACGAATATCTGAAGCTTTTTGCCTGGTTCTTAAAAAAGGCAGGCTACAGCGGCATTATGATCATGGTGGATGAGCTGGTCAATATCTATAAAATACCGAATTCCATCACACGACAATACAACTATGAGAAGATCCTGACGATGTATAATGATACGATGCAGGGGAAAGCCCAATACCTCGGGATCATCATGGGCGGGACGCCTCAATGCATCGAAGATCAGCGACGGGGGATCTACAGCTACGAAGCTCTTCGCTCCAGACTTGCGGAGGGGAAATTTTCAAAAGAAGGAGCAAGAGATCTGCTGGCACCCGTGATAAGGCTGGAGCCCCTGACTGCAGAGGAAATGCTGGTACTGACAGGTAAGCTTGCAGAGATACATGCACAGCTCTACGAATATGAGATGAGGATCACAGATGAGGAGCTGGCTGCTTTCTTAAAGGTGGAATACGGGCGGATCGGTGCGGACATAAACATTACTCCCCGGGAAGTGATCCGGGATTTTATCGAGCTGCTGGATATCCTGTATCAGCATCCGGAAAGCAGTATCATGGAAATGCTTTCCTCGGATGAATTTGCTTTTACACCCTCCGGAGCGGAAAGTGATAATCCGCCGGATGAGAAGTTTGCGGAGTTCATAATCTGATCATGAATATTTATAATCGATATGCCCCATTTATTCAGGACTTTATTTACCGGAACGGCTGGGAAACTCTGAGAGCCATTCAGGTCGCGGCCGGAGATGCGATTTTTAATTCGCAGGATAACGTGCTTCTTTCCGCGTCAACCGCTTCGGGTAAGACAGAGGCGGCTTTTTTTCCTATCCTGACACTGTTCACGGAGGATATGCCGGCATCGGTCGGAGCGCTTTATATCGGTCCTTTGAAAGCCCTGATCAATGATCAGTTTGAGAGGCTGAATGATCTGTGCGAAGAAGCGGAGATCCCGGTATGGCATTGGCATGGAGATGCGCCGGCATCCCATAAGAACAGGCTTCTGAAGCATCCATCCGGAATCCTGCAGATCACGCCGGAATCCCTGGAAGCCATGCTCCTGCATAAACATTCCGCAATTCCGAAGCTTTTCGGGGATCTGCGTTTTATCGTGATTGATGAGGTTCATTCGTTGATGCGGGCGGACAGAGGGGGACAAACACTCTGTCTGATAGAGCGTCTTTCGAGGATGGCAGGAGTCAATCCCAGAAGGATCGGCCTTTCCGCAACCATCGGCGATCCGGTGCAGACTGGAAGATTTCTTGCAGCCGGTACGGGAAGAGGAACCGCGATTCCCCGTATTGAAACGAAAGGGCAGGTCTGGAGGCTTTCCATGGAGCATTTCTATACATTAGGAGAGCAGGCCGGAGAGCCGGACAGGAAATCCGCAGAGGCCAGGCAGCTGGAGGAGAACGGAGAGGTGGCAGATGCAAGAGTGGTCAGGACGATATCACTGGGAGAGGTTATGTCAACTGATTCAGATAAAGAGAATACAGTTATGTCTACATATCCGGACCGGATCGAGACTGCTACAGATGCGGCTCCAAAAGCGGCGGATCCCGGAATCGGATATATTTTCGAGCATACAAGAGGAAAGAAATGTCTGATCTTTTGCAACTCCCGTGAGGAGGCAGAGGCAGTGACCACTACATTGAGGCAGTATTGCGAAGCAAAGCATGAGCCGGATCGATTTCTGATCCATCACGGAAATCTTTCCTACTCTTACAGGATGTCTGCCGAGGACGCCATGAAGGATGAGGATACAGTCCTTGCGACGGTAACCACATCGACACTTGAGCTCGGGATCGATATTGGACGATTGGAACGGGCGTTTCAGATCGATGCGCCGTTTACCGTTTCTTCTTTTTTACAACGGATGGGGCGTACAGGACGGAGAGACCAGCCTCCCGAAATGTGGTTTGTGATGCGGGAGGATCCCCCTATGGCGAGAGCCATGCTTCCGGAGACACTTCCCTGGAAGCTTCTGCAGGGAATCGCGCTGGTTCAGCTGTACCGGGAAGAAAAATGGGTCGAGCCCCCGAAGCTTGACAGACTTCCTTACAGTCTGCTTTATCATCAGACGATGAGCACACTGGCTTCCGGCGGAGAGATGACTCCGGCACAGCTTGCTTCCAGTGTGCTTTCGCTGAGTGTGTTTCACCGCGTCAGTCAGGATGATTACCGGATGCTTTTAAGGCATCTGATCCAATCGGATCAGATCCAGCAGACGGAGAGAAACGGATTGATCGTAGGGCTTGCGGGTGAACGGATCGTTAATAATTTCAAATTTTATGCGGTTTTTCAGGAAAATGAGGAATATACGGTACGGTGCGAGTCACAGGAGCTGGGAACGATCGTGAAGCCGCCGCCGGCAGGAGATAAGATCGCGATCGCAGGGCATGTCTGGGTTGTGGAGGAGGTGGACCAAAAGCGGCATACCGTTTACTGCCAGCCTGTGAAGGGGAATGTACCGGCCTATTTCGGGGAGTGTCCGGGGGATATCCATACGAGGATCCTTGAGAGGATGAAGGGAGTGCTGGCGGAGAAAGCGGAATATCCTTACCTGATGCAGAATGCAGCTGCCAGACTTGCCTCCGCAAGACAAGCCGCCGGTGCTTCCGGAATGCTTGCCGATCCGCTGCTTTCTCTGGGCGGAAATCTGTGGGCTCTTTTCCCATGGCTCGGAACATACAGCTTTCTGGCGCTGGAGAGGTTTCTGAAGCTCAAGTGTGCGCCGATGCTGGGGTTGAAGGGGCTAAGTCCCTCCAGACCTTATTTTATCCAGTTTACGATGAAAGCAGAGCGTCAGGAATTTTATGAGATCGTGACGAGGATGGCCGATCAGCCCATCGACCCGATGGAGCTTGTTTATCCGGGAGAGGTTCCGATCTTTGAGAAATATGATGAGATGCTTCCGGCCGAGCTTGTGAGAAAAGGCTTTGCCTTCGGTGTGCTGGATGTTGAGGGAATGAAGAAAAGGGTCCTGGAATGGAAGTGCTATCGAAAGCCCGGGATCGGGAATGAAAAACGGCATCAGATATCGGATTCCAGATAAGTGCGGACTTCCTTCAGAACTGCCTGCAGAATGGAAAGATCCTCAGGAACATCACCGGTTTCCAGAGAATGATTGGCATCCCGGAAAAGCTTCAGGGGAATCCGCTTTTCGTTACATTCTTTTTGAATGATCCCGGTTTCGGCCCAGGGATCCGAGGTCCCGTGGAAAGCGATGCCCGCATCGTTTTTTACAAATTGAAAGGTCTGGGGCACCGGTGTGAATAAGATCTGACGCACGGGCAGATGGTATTTTCCCGCATAATTTGCTGCGATCACCGTACCGATGCTTTTTGATACAAATACAATCTCATCAAAAGCGGCAAAATCCATCTCCTGCAGGATCGATTCCGTCTGCTCCGAAGCAATGGCAAAGCACTCTGCCATTTTCGCGGGATCGTTCAGAACCCCGTCCGGAAAACCGCTGTAATCAACTCTTTTAATATCAAATCCCGTCTGCTTTGCAAGCTTTAAGGAGTAATAAAGCAGCGGCTTGTCATTGGTATAACCGATTCCGGGGAAGAATACGGCCAGTTTTTTCATGGGAAATCTCCTGATCCTGATTTTCCGGAGCGAACAGAAAGTATATAAGCTGTCTGGACTTTTCATACCGGTATTTTATAATAATACCATGCAAAGAACATTCCGAAAAGCATATTATATCTTTCTATATACCCTGCTTGCGACGACGGTGATCCTTCACTTGCTTGCATGGCGGGCGCGCGGATTTGCCGATCTCTACCGCAATGTGATGTTTTCATATATGACAAAGCCGCTCAGAACTCTGTCCGGAGCGGCAGAGGGTTCGGTGGGCGAGATCATGATCGTCATTGGTGTGACGCTGCTGATCGTTTCCGTCTTTGTTCTGATTTCAGTAATCCCATATTGTATTCTTCATAAAAAGCCGCTCCTTCAGATCATATATTTGAAATTCTTTTTAATGCTGCTTGCGGTGATCTCTGTTATCATGACATTAAACTGCTTCATTCTGTATCATTGCAGCTCCTTTGACAG
>CACZNS010000166.1 GCA_902782575.1 uncultured Lachnospiraceae bacterium | reverse complement strand
GGAGCTTTCAGTTGACATAAAATCAGAAGACGGAACCGTCACCTCCTTCGCCGGGTCCGAACGGCCGGGGAAAGTGATCTTTACCGGCCCGGAGCATGACAGGGATGTGCTCCGGGCCTGGAACACCGGCTCGGATCTGTTCCTCTTTCCCTCCACTTACGATACGAACGGGATCGTGGTGCGCGAAGCGGCGGCCTGCGGCCTGGCGAGTGTGCTGATCCGGGGCTCCTGCGCGGCGGAGGGCATCACGGACGGCAGGAACGGCTACCTCATCGAGGAAACGGCGGAGTCCATGGCGGAGCGGCTGAAGGGGCTCTGCGGGGACAGGGCCGCGATGAAGGAGGTGGGAGAGCATGCGATGGATGAGATCTACATCTCCTGGGCGGATGCCGTCTGCGAAGCTCACAAACGCTACGGTGAGATCCTGGAGCTGAAAAAGAGCGGAGCCTTTGCCTCCCGCAGGAAGGAGGCGTCGGACTACATCCTGAAGGCGGCGGCAAAGCTTGCGGAGGGGACGGAGAAGGTCTTCAGCATCCCGCGGAATATCAAAGAAGGAATGATGGAAAATATCTCCGTAGCCATAGAGGAAATGCAGGAAATGAGCAGCAGCCTGGAGCTGGAGATGAAGGAAACCCGGGAAAGCCTGTCTGCCGGATGGAAGCAGATGCGGGATAAGGTGGAGGAAAACCTGAAGGAGACCTACGAGATGAAAGGAAGGATTCATACGGATGAGCGACTGGTATAAAAAAATGTCCTTTTATCAGATCTGGATCCGGAGCTTTTACGATGGCAACGGAGACGGCATCGGGGATCTGTATGGAGTATATGAAAAGCTTGAATATATCAGGTCCCTCGGCGTGGACGGGATCTGGTTTTCGCCGATCTACCCGTCACCGAACGCGGATTTCGGCTATGACATCTCGGATTATAAGGATATCCACCCGGACTACGGGGATCTGAAGCAGTTCCGGAAGGTGCTGGAGAAGGCTCACTCTCTGGGCCTTAAGGTCATCATGGATCTGGTCATCAATCATACAAGCGATGAGCATCCCTGGTTCACGGAGAGCAGGAAGGGAAAGGACAACCCCTACAGCGACTATTATATCTGGCGGGATAAGCCCAACAACTGGGACTCCCTCTTTGAGGGCAGGGCCTGGGAGTACGATGAGCAGAGGGGACAGTATTATCTGCATCTCTTTGCGAAAAAGCAGCCGGACCTGAATATGGACAATCCCAGGGTGCGGGAGGAGGTAAAGAGCATCCTGCGCTTCTGGCTGGAGCTTGGAGTGGACGGCTTCCGGGAGGATGTGATCAATTTTATCTCCAAGAAGGAGGGGCTTCCGGACGGGCTCCCTTTTCTGCCCGCGGTAAACGGCATGCCCTATTATAAGGACGGCCCGCATATCCATGAATATATGGCGGAGTTTAGCGAGGTCTGCATGGAATACGACTGCTTTCAGATCGGAGAGGGTCCCATGACCACCGTAAGATCCGCCCTCAGATATCTGACGGGAAAAGAAAAATCCCTGGATATGATGTTTTCCTTCGATCATATGATGGCGGACTGCCTCTATACCGAGTATATCCACAGACCCTTCGATCTTGTGAAGCTGAAAAAAGCCTTCAGCAAATGGCAGAAGGCCTTAAACGGCAGGGCCTGGAACGCCCTGTATCTGGAGAATCATGACCATCCGCGCATCATCAGCCGCTACGGCGACGGCAGACACGGAAGGCTGATCCGGGAGATCCCGAAATACTGGAAGGAGAGCGGGAAAATGCTGGCGGTGAGCTACCTTTTCCAGCAGGGGACGCCCTTTATCTACCAGGGGCAGGAGATCGGCATGACGAATATCCGCCTGGGCTCCATCGACGATTACGCGGATGTGTCCTCCAAAACCAATTACCACCGGTATCATCTGAAGGATACCCTGGAGCGGAGGTTGAAGCGGATCCATCTCTCCAGCAGGGATTCCGCCCGGACTCCCCTGCAGTGGGACGGCTCGGAGCATGCTGGGTTTTCCTCCGCGAGGCCATGGTTTTATGTAAACTCAAATTATCCCGTGATCAATGTGGCGGCAGAAGAAAAGGACCCGGGCAGCATCCTGAATTTTTACCGGAGCTGCCTTGCCCTGCGGAAGAAGAGCAGGACCCTGATCTACGGGGAGTACCGGGAATATTTCCCGAAGGATCCCTTTGTCTATATGTATGAACGAAGAAGCGAAAAGGTGCGCTATCTCATCGTATGCTCCTTTTCCAGGCTTCCCGTCAGGGTCAGGCTTCCGAAGGAATACGTGGGGAAGAAGGGAAGGCTTATGCTCTGCAATTATCAGCGGGTGATCCGGGAGGATGAGCCTGGGTTTACGGAATTTACGAAGGAGCAGCTGAAGCAGCTGAAGGCGGGGAAGCTCCGGGCGGAGGACCTTGCGGAGGAGCTGTCCCGGAAGATCTCGGAGCACGGATTCTTCCGCCCCTATGAGGCCAGGGTCTACCGGTTTTCGGAGCAGTCCTTCAGCAGGGACTGATAGCGCTCCTCGATCCGGATCAGCTCCAGCTCGAAGTCCTGCCGGTTCTTCTGCTTGATGGTCTCCAGGATCAGGCCGGAGAAGACGGACTGGATCGCGGCCACCATCATGAAGCCGCAGACGATCAGCGTCGGGAACTTCGGGACCAGGCCGGTCCTGATATATTC
>CACZNS010000165.1 GCA_902782575.1 uncultured Lachnospiraceae bacterium | reverse complement strand
TATGAAATAGATGTGGACGGTACCTTCACCGATGGTGCCTATGAAGCGAGCCTGATAACCGAATAGGTAAGCCCCCTCTCTTTCTTATTCAGCGGCAATGAGATGAAATAGTCCGGATAGACCTGAGAAACGACCGAATGCGCAAAAACACTTACAGGGCTGAACGACCTGTCGTATAAATGAGCAAAAGAAAGAAAAAAGAAGACATGTACATGTGAACCGGCCGGTATTGGTCAACTGCAAAATTTATCATTAAAAAGGAGAAAAAAGATGGAAAAAAACATTTACACGGAATTTTTAAGCAGCCACAGAGACAATGCAAAGCTTCAGAATACGGCTTTAAGTGATGATGAAATGACTAAGGCGCAGGGCGGCCTCGGCGGAGCGGATGAAGCAACCTGCCCCCAGTGCGGAAAACCTATGAAAGCGGTGGGCAATCCCTATGGCGACAGCCTGTGGCACTGTGATGACTGCGGCATAGACCAGATATGCTCCGATGCTGAATATATCGAGATACTGAAAGCCGCCGAAGCGGCAGGTCAGACCCAGGGACTTGTATATCCTGTATGGTGGAATAAGGTAAAGCATTGAATGATCTATGGAAACAGGGGACGGCTCAGACAGGCTGTCCCCCGTCTCTTATGATGAATTCCACCTTGTGTCTGGCAAGGAATTTCCCCGCCTGCTCTTCATTCTTTACATATACTCCCTTGTATCCGGAGCCGAGAAGCTCTCCGATCTCTTTCCGCTTTTCCGAAGATTCGTTTATAACGAGTACGAGAGGCTTATTCTTTTTTTCCTCTTCAGCTTCGATCTGCTCCGATGTCAGTATCTTATTTTCGTCTATGTATCTGAAAAGTATCTTTTCAAGCTCCTCAAACATGACGGGCTTTGACAGATAATCGGTAAAGCCTTCATTTATATAGTTTTCACGGGCGCCCACGATCGCATCCGCTGTGAGGGCAATGACAGGGGTATCGTCCGCAAGGCTCCTGCTCCGTATCTCTTCAAGAGTCTTCACCCCTGACATTCCGGGCATCATCTGATCGAGAAATATCAGATCAAACGAAGTATCGAGGAGGATTTCCAGACATTCCCTTCCGGATTCCGCCGTCGTAACCTTTATTTTCGTATCTTCAAGAAGGCCGGCTATAACTTCAAGGTTCATGTCATTATCGTCGACCACGAGAACACGGGCAGAGGGTGCAAAAAGCGCCGGTTTGTATATCTCCCTGCGCTCCTGCATCTGAAGCAGGTTCTGGGCAAAGTCACCTACAGGTGTTTCATCCACGACAGCCTGCTTCATCAGAGCGGTAAAGGTAGTACCCTTGCCGTATGTGCTTTGTACGCTGATCGCCCCGTCCATCATATTTACAAGACGTCTCGTGATATTAAGTCCCAGACCGGTACCTTCTATTTTTCTGTTTCTATCCCCCTCCAGGCGCTGGAAGGATCCGAAAAGCTTTCCGAAATCCTCATCCTTTATGCCGATGCCTGTATCGGACACGATCACCTGAAGGCTATCCGTTTCTTTTTTGTATGATACGTCGATATCCACGCTGCCCTCATGCGTATACTTTATCGCATTGTTTATGAGATTCAGCATGATCTGACGAATCCTTATCTCGTCACCGAACAGTACCGAGGGAATATCCTCCGATACCTTCAGCTTATATGCAAGTCCCTTTTCCTGAGCCTTTGCCATCGTCATATTTACTATATCGTTCATCACGGAGGCAAAGCTGTATTCCACCGGGATCAACTCCATCTTGCCGGATTCTATCTTGGAAAGGTCGAGGATATCATTGATAATGGAGAGAAGCGTTTTTCCCGCACTCTGTATATCAAGGGCATATTTTCTTACGGGATCGGAGGGCTTAGTGCGAAGTATCATTTCGTCCATTCCGATGATGGCGTTCATCGGTGTTCTGATCTCATGAGACATATTGGCAAGAAAGTCACTCTTTGCCCTGTTTGACGCATCGGCCGCATTCTTTTCGAGCTGCAGTACCCTTCTTTCGTAGGAAGCTTTCTGTTCCTCCAGCTTCATCTCTTCCATACGTTTTGAATAACTTTGCTCGTTTTTGTGTGCGATGGCATATAAGACGGTTATCATCAGAAATACCAATGTGCATATTATAACGTTTACAACAAGCTGGCTGCGTATCTCTCCATGGAGCTCCATATCACTGACCACCATTACCACATACCAGTCGTTCATTATGCTGTTTACAAAGACGGTGCTTTTTTCCCCATCGCAGGTATAAGGGAAGCTTCCGGACCCCGCTTCCTTTATTGCGTTAAGATATTCCTCTCCGCCCTCCGTATCCTTGATGTTTGTTCCTGTTTTTTCCGAATCCCTGTGAGCAATGAAAAGGCCTGTGCCGTCGACCACAAAACCGTAGCCCTTCCCGTTGAGCGTCAGCTCATCCATCATTGCCCCTATGCCCTTGAGCTGGACATCAAGTGATATAACATTCTGTTTGTCGGGGAGCATCCTGCAGACGGATATGATCAGATTACCTGTCTGGGCATCTGTATAAGGAGGGACAAATACGACGTCCCCCTCGTGCTCTCTCGCGATAACATACCAGTCACGATCCCTGGGGTCATAATCCACGGGCGGCTCCCAATTAAGTCCGTCCATATATCTGCTCATAATATATCCGTATATCCCGTTATAGTTTTCATCAAACTGCTCTGATACGTTGCTCGTTTCCTCAACCAGGAATTCATGTATGCGGGCGGGGGTGCTGCCGCTGACGATCATATGGTACACCGAGTCGGCGGTGACATGCAGAACATTCTCGGCTGTATTCAGATGGTTTTCCACCATGGAAGAGATATTGAGCATCCTGTCTTCTATAACCGTGGCTGAATTGGATACCGCTACGCGGTACATCAGCCTGGAGGTATATACCACCATGACAGCCATAAAGATGAACACAAGAATGAGCGGGATGATCATACTGTGCTTTTTACGTCCCTGCCCTGCAGGAGCTTCGATTCTATTCTTTTTCATCAGCGTCTTCCTCATCACCTGTATTTAAGGGTGCTTCCGTATGACTGACGGTGTGATATTCAGCCGGAACCTCAACCTTTGTCGCTCCGACATAATGACCCGGGTCACCGAGGATGTATGTGTCCTGATATATCAGTATCGTATTATCGGAGCTTTCTCCTGTTTCAGCATCTGTATATACAGAGCCGTTCCAGTCCGCACCGGGTGAAAAAATTCCGTAAGCCCTGGCAAGATCACTTACATCAGTGAGTTTGCTCTCTCCAAGGAGCACATTTCTTGCATGCTCCGCAAGTCCTGCGGAGGAAGTGTATCCGTAGGAGTACGCCCAGGTTCCGAACCTACCCGCCCCGCCCCTTTCTACTATGCCGGCTTCAACCTTTTTAAGTATCTTCTCAAAATCACCCGCCTCGGCTGTGAGGTCAAGTCCAAGAGCGCCGGGATACCCCATTAGAGGCGAGGGAAGATCTGCCTCGATGAAATATCCGCCGTTTCTCAGCAGTCCGCCGATAAGCGGCTCCGTGTGGGCGTCATTTGTACAGAAATATGCAGAATTATTGCCGTATTTTTCCAGCCATCCGAGAATATGTTCCCTGATATAG
>CACZNS010000164.1 GCA_902782575.1 uncultured Lachnospiraceae bacterium | reverse complement strand
TCTGCCGGAGCCATGGGGTCAGCGCCTGCGCAGCCCGCATCTCCCGGCGGCTTTGCCGGAAATATGGGCTCTGCCGGGACCATGGGGTCAGCGCCTGCGCAGCCCGGGGCACCGCTGTGGACTGCAGGAGGCAGGCAGGCACCCCCTCCCGTAAAGCGAAAGAAACGCAGCGGGTTTACCGTTTTTGTTGCAGTTCTTCTGATCATTACGATCCTTGTGACCGGCTTCATCAAGCCCGGATTCTTTGTGAAGGGGGGTAAGGAGAAAACCGGTCAGGGAGGATCCTTCTTTCCTTCGGGAGACGGCGGATCTACGGATCCCTCCGGGTCCTCCGAACCGTCGGATACGGCTGCTTCCGGGGGCTCCGGACCCGGCTTTACGGAGGATCTGAGCATCCGTTATTCCGCCGGCGAGATCGCTTCAGCTCCCGCAGTTTCCGCTCCCGTCTCCAGAGAAGCGCCGGTGGCGGCCGCGGGAGATATCACGGTAGACTTCAAGAACTGGAACCTGCCGGAGGGGGAGGATACCTTAACGGTAAGGAGCCTCGGCAGAAAAACGGACGAAGCCGCCGGCTGGGAGCTGGAAACCTACGATTTTTCACTGGAATCGGGCACCCATCAGTTCTATACCAACGTGGAAATAGACTTTCCGAGGAAGGAAGGGGAGGACAGTGAGCTCACCGGATTTGTGTGCTTCAATGAAGATACGGGCCGGTGGGAGGATCTCTACTCCGAGGTCAGCGAGGACGGCTCAAGCTATAAGGTTTACATAAAACACTTTTCGACCATTGCCAAAAAGATCCTGTTCCTTACCGTACCCAGGACCTCCATCGATTATGAGAAGAAGGATGCCTTTGAGGACGCGGGAGTGAATGCGGAGCTCTTTGTGGAGCTTTATACCGGAGGAATGGATCGTTCGTATAAGCCATACCGCTTCGGAAATGAGCGGATGGTCAGTCCCGTTCGGATCGATTATGACCGGTTCTGGAATGCCGCGGAGAAGGGCAGTCCGGGCCGGGTCAAGGAGGCAGTGGACCGGTATGCGGCCGATGCCCTTTCTGCCAGAGAGATGCTGGAGGGTCTCGCAAAGCTTGAGGAAAAGTCTCCAACCTGGGAGTCCTTTGAAGATACCCACAATGTGGGCCCCTCTCTGGCGGACGTGTGTATGGTCGAGATCCCGGACGGCATCCTTAAACGATATCTGGGCGGAGCGGGAGCCATCCTGGGCTGGACGGACGTGGTCTCAGCCTATACCCGCATCACCAATGACGCGGCTCTGAGGGAGAAAACCATTCTTCAGTCCATAGCCGAGGATCACAAGATGGATCTGATCAACGGGGTGAACGGAGTGGCAGGCATCGGTACGGGCCTTATGGGACTCTTCGGAAAGGATCTTTCGAACCCGGTGGGCTGGGCGCTGGCGGCAGTCTCTCTCACGCTGTATGCGGCGGGCAGAGCGGAGGAGGCCATCTCGGATTTTCAGGGAAAGCCGGTGGTCGAGGGCACCTATTACGCATATGTGGCACAGCCTGCGGTCTTTTACGGCTATAACGGCAGGACCACGGAAACTTCCGCCGGTTACTGCCTGATGATGCCCCTCAGCACATTAAGCGAGGAGCAGTATGAGGAATTCGCCGCCTTTGTAGACGAGCATCCTCTGGGATGCGGGCCGAAAGGCGGGGAGGATCCCAGCTGGGTTCCGGTTTTAACCAAGCTGATCGAGCTCTGCCATGATACTCCGGAGATCCTTCCCGGTGCGATCGAGGAGCTCCTGGATCATCGGGCATCCTTCTGGTTCGGGATGACGAAGGAAGAGCGTGAGAGCTTTTATTACAGCTGGCGGAAGGGAAAGGAATACAACTCCCTCTACGATGTCGAGTACGTGGAGCCCACCAAGGAGGATAAGGATGATCTTGTGCCCATGGAGAAGGCAAGGCTTCGGACCTGGGCAGGCTGGGCCGCGCAGGAGTCGGAGGAAAGCCTTGTGAAGGACGCGAGGCTTGAGACCCAGCAGTTCCTGGATAAGACCCTTGTGCCGCTTATGAATACGATGATCGTCTTTCATGTGAAGGATAAGGATGCGGAAAAATTCGGGGGATCCCCCTACTGTCATGATATATATGATTATCCCGCCAATGCGGATTACAGGCTGCAGGGGGATGATATTACCGATCCGGAGGATCAGGGTCCCATGATCGTGGATTACAGCGATCCCGATCTTATCGTGCCCATGTATTTTGAAGGGGTAAAGGAACCGCTGTTTCGGCCCATCGATCCGGCCTCCCCAGCCTTTGACGCAAAGAATCCGGAGAAGGCCAGGCAGGTAAGCTCCCTGGAATACTTCCCCTTTGCGGACAACTTCCTGCCCAGGGCGGGGGCTTACAAGGGCTCGGATGAACAAGATGTGGTGTTTAAGTGTACCCTTTATCATTACCTGATGATGGGGGCGCCTCAGAACATGGTTTTCCAGAAGTATCCCGACGCAGCGCTGGATAAGCCGCAGGAGGGGGAGGAACCGGAAGCTTATCCTCCGGAAACCTCCATGACGATCCGGTTTACAGAGCCCGGGAATGACAGGCTTGAAAATGAGACGATCCATATCACGATCCCTGTGGAGGGAGGCTTCAGCGAGGCGTATTTTGCAGGGGCATGGCACAGGGATGGGATCGAGATTTATCTGACCCACCACTCGGGAGGAACCTGGGCCTATGAGGAGAGAGGAGACGGTGCTTCGGCAACGGTATATTACCGGCGTTTTACCATAGATCCGAACAGGAAAACTCTGACTCTGACCGATATCGAGCCTTTTTATGCGGGTATGGGTCCCGACCAGATGATCTTTCGGTATGGCGATGAGAACCATATGCACATCGAAAGCGGAGGCGGGGATATGAGCGTTACAAGAGGGAACCTGACCGAATGACATTCGATTTCCGGTTGACCGCATGGGGGATCTGATCTATAATGTGCATGTCAGATATCAATGATGTTGGGGTCAAAAGGTTCTTTGCCCCCAACGGATGCGAAACACTCACGATCCGCGCGATAGCGCTGCCTGTACCGGGATGCTGACGTCCTCGGCGCGTCAAAGCGTATCCGAAAACCGTTCAATGGACACTTTTTCGTGTTTCACGGGTCGTAAAGTCATAATATTTTTCAAACAAGCGTGAACGCATTATGACCTTTTGATTCTGACATCATATCAATATGTGACCGCAAAGGCGCGGGACGAACAGGTTCGGTTCGTCCCGCTTTCCTGTTTAAACGATGCGGAAAATCAAAGGGAGGGATAAATGCCTGTAAAATATGTTTTTGTAACCGGGGGCGTGGTTTCCGGCCTCGGGAAGGGGATCACGGCGGCATCTCTGGGGCGGCTCTTAAAGGCCAGGGGCTACCGGGTGACGATGCAGAAGTTCGACCCCTATATCAATATCGACCCGGGGACTATGAATCCGACCCAGCACGGGGAGGTGTTTGTAACGGACGACGGGACGGAAACGGATCTGGACCTCGGACATTATGAGCGCTTCATTGACGAGAGTCTGGATAAGAACTCCAACGTGACCACGGGCAAGGTATACTGGTCCGTCCTGCAGAAGGAGCGGAGGGGATATTACGGCGGCGGGACGGTGCAGGTGATCCCCCATATCACCAACGAGATCAAGAGCCGGTTTTACCGGAACACGTCGGATGACGAAATGCATATCGCGATCATCGAGATCGGGGGGACGGTGGGAGACATCGAAAGCCAGCCCTTCCTGGAGGCGATCCGGCAGTTTCGCCATGAGGTGGGTGCGGAGAACGCGATCCTGCTGCATGTGACCCTGATCCCTTATCTGAAGGCCTCACAGGAGATGAAGACGAAGCCCACACAGGCCTCCGTGCGGGAGCTGCAGGGGCTCGGCCTCTACGCGGACGTGATCGTCTGCCGCTCCGAATATCCGCTGGATGACCATCTGAAGGATAAGATCGCCCTCTTCTGCAATGTGCCGAAGGAACGGGTCTTAAGCAATCTGGATGTGGAATATCTTTACGAGGCGCCCCTTGCGCTGGAAAAGGAGAATCTGGCGGGAGTCGTCTGCGAGTGTCTGAAGCTGGAAAACAGAAAGCCGGATCTTTCCGACTGGGAGCATATGATCGAAAAGCTCAGGGCTCCCGTGCGCTCCGTGACCATTGCCCTGGTGGGGAAATATACCTCGCTGCACGATGCCTATATCAGTGTGGCGGAGGCCTTAAAGCACGGCGGGATCGCAAACTCCTCAGAGGTGCATATCCGATGGGTGGCAAGCGAGTCCGTGACGGAGGAGACCGTGGAGGACATCCTGAAGGACGTGGACGGGGTGCTGGTCCCCGGAGGCTTCGGCGACCGGGGGATCGAGGGGATGATCTGTGCCATCCGCTATGCCAGGGAGCATGACATCCCGTTTCTCGGGATCTGCCTCGGGATGCAGATGGCCATCGTGGAATACGCAAGAAATGCCGCAGGGCTTAAGGGGGCCCATTCCATCGAGCTGGACCCGGAAACGCCTTATCCCGTCATCGCCCTCATGCCGGATCAGGAGGGGGTGGAAAATATCGGAGGCACCTTAAGGCTCGGCTCCTATGAATGCATCCTGGCTCAGGATTCCGAGGCATACCGTCTCTACGGCACGGAGCACATAAAGGAGCGGCACCGCCACAGATATGAGGTGAATAACGAATACCGGAGCGTACTTACGGAAAACGGCATGAAGCTCTCCGGCCTCTCTCCGGACGGCAGGATCGTGGAGATGTGCGAGCTGCCCGGGAAGCGCTTCTTTATCGGCACGCAGGCGCATCCGGAGCTGAAGAGCCGTCCCAACCGGCCGCATCCGCTTTTTGCGGGGCTGATCCGGGCGGCGGCGGAGAACACCCGAACCGCACAGCCAAAGCCGGTATAAGCGGAGAACACCCGAAGCGCGCAGCCAAAGCCGGTGAAAGAGAAAAACACCCGAAGCGCGCAGCCAAAGCCGGCAAAAGCGGAAAAAGCATCGGCCGAAAAAAGTGATTGACAAATAAAACATGCGGAAGTAAAATGCAAAGCCATAGAGACAAGGGCGTCTCGGAGGATTCCTCCGGGGCGCCTTTTTCGTTGGTCTTTCGGAACTGCAAACAGGATAACGGCAGCGGGCCGGACCGCATCGGCACCGCGCCGGACCGCATCGGCACCCGTGCCGGAGATAAGGAGGAGAATGATCATGAAAAAAGAGAATGTACCGGAGCTGTTCGGTTCCCTGGTGTTTGACGACAGGGTGATGAGAGCCAGACTGTCGGCGGAGGTCTACGCGTCCCTTCGGACGACCATCGATGAGAATACGAGACTGGATACAAAAGTGGCGGATGCAGTCGCTACCGAAATGCGGGACTGGGCCATCGAGAACGGGGCGACCCATTATACCCACTGGTTCCAGCCCCTGACCGGAGTCACGGCGGAGAAGCATGAGAGCTTCATCACTCCCTCCCCGGACGGAGGAGTGATCATGGAATTCTCCGGCAGGGAGCTGATCAAGGGAGAGCCGGATGCCTCCTCCTTCCCCTCCGGAGGACTGAGAGCCACCTTTGAGGCGAGAGGCTATACGGCCTGGGATCCCACGTCCTACGCCTTCATCAAGGACCGCACCCTCTGCATCCCCACGGCCTTCTGTTCTTATTCCGGGGACGCGCTGGATAAGAAGACGCCGCTCCTCAGATCCATGCAGGCGCTGAACCGTCAGGCAAAGAGGATCCTGAAGCTCTT
>CACZNS010000163.1 GCA_902782575.1 uncultured Lachnospiraceae bacterium | reverse complement strand
CGTCGCTCCCACATCGATCCCACGGGTGGGCTGGTCCGCAAGGATCAGCACAGGGTTATTGGAAAATTCCCTCGCCACCACCACCTTCTGGATATTGCCTCCGGAAAGCATCCCGACCTGCTGATCCGGTGATTTGCAGAGCACCGTGAATTCCTTCACCAGCTTTTCCGAAAGCTCGCGGATCGCTTTTTTGTTAAACAGGGGTCCGTTGTTCAGCTCCCTTTTTCCGGAGCGGTCGGATATGATATTTTCCTCAATGGAAGCCGTTGCCGCGATGCCATAGAGCATCCTGTCCTCCGGGACCAGGGATACTCCCATCTCCCGGATCTTTCTCTGGGGCATCCCGATGACGGATCTGCCCTCCACCAGGGCTTCTCCCGAGTCCGGCTTATCCAGGTTAAAGAGCATATCGATCAGCTCCTTCTGACCGTTGCCCTCCACACCGGCGATGCCCAGGATCTCTCCCTTGCGCACGTCAAAGGAGACCTTGTTCAGCATCTTCTGGTTCCATTCATTGACATATTCCAGATCCCGTACCTTCAGCACCACATCCGTGGGCTTCGCCTCGTCCTTCTGCACATTCAGGACCACATCACGCCCCACCATGAGCCTGGAGATCTCCTCCTTGCTCACATCGCTGGTATTGTAGATCCCCATGGAACGGCCGTTCCGCATGATGGTGATCCGGTCGGTGATCTCCTTGATCTCATCCAGCTTATGGGAGATGAATACGATGGTGTAGCCGTTTTCCTTAAGCTCCACCAGCTCCTCAAACAGCTCCCTGGTCTCCTGGGTGGTAAGAACGGCGGTAGGCTCGTCCAGGATCAGGATCCTGGCTCCCCGGATCAGAGTCTTTAAGATCTCCACCCTCTGCTTCATTCCGACGGGGATATCCGCCACCCGCATCTTCGGATTGACGAAAAGATTGTACTTCTCGGCATTCTCCCTGGCGATCTCCTGTGCCTTCTGCTTATCGAGGAAGAGCCCTTTGGTGGGTGCCATTCCCAGCACGATATTTTCCGCCACCGAGAGGGACGGTACCAGCATGAAATGCTGATGGACCATTCCGATCCCCTTGCTGATCGCCACGGAAGGCGAACTCAGGACAATCGGCTCCCCATTGATCAGGATCTCTCCCGAGGTGGGCTGCTCCATCCCGAAGAGCATTTTCATCAATGTGGATTTCCCCGCTCCATTCTCTCCCATCAGTGCATGGATCTCTCCCTTGCGGAGATTGAAATCCATTTCCCGGTTGGCAGCCACTCCGTTCGAATATACCTTATTGATCTTTTTCATCTGAACGACATACTCGTCCCCGGATGTATCTGCCATCGGAGCGGTATTTACCTCTGCCATAAGCACATCCCCCTTTCTCTTCGGGCCGTTTGCCGGCCTTTCTCTTCATGTCCCGCGCTTAAAACCTTCTCCTGATTGGAAAAAGGGAGAGAGTTTCCTCTCTCCCTTTCAGTTACTGAAAGATCGGATCAGGGCCGGACCTCTTCTCTCAGCTTCTCCGCCTTGCCTGACGTATCGCCGATAGCCGTGTCCACCTTGATCTCGCCGTCGAGGATGGCCTTCTGAGCTGCCTCCACCGCGGCCTTTGTTTCATCGCTTGCGTATTTGTCGAAGTTCTTATCGGTCACAATGCCTACGCCGCCTTCCGCGATCCCCAGAGTGACCTCCTGACCGAAGTAGGTCCTGCCGGCATCCCATTCGTCAAAGATCCAGACAATGGAATTGCCGATGTTCTTCAGACCGGATGTAAGGGTGATGGCTGCCAGATCCGGGGAAAGGGTCAGCTCCTGATCGGAGTCGACGCCGATGAAATATCCGCCGTTCTCCAGAGCCGCTTCCGCAGCACCGTTTCCTGCGTTTCCTGCCACGCCCCAGATGATGTCGCACTTGTTGTCGTTGATCATCGAGGTGCCGTATTCCTTGGCGATAGCCGTATCCACATAGTCATTGGTGTATCTGGTATCGATCTTGATGTCCGGATTGACCTTCTGGGCTCCCTCGATGAAGCCGATCAGGAAATCATTGATAACGGGGGAATCCACACCGCCCACAAAGCCGATGATCGGATCCGGGTTCATCTTGTCGAGCTTGGATGTGTCTGTGGTCATGCATGCCGCATAGGTTCCCACCAGATATCCCAGGTCGTTCTGACGATAGGTAACATTTACCACGTTGCTGTTGGCACCCACATAGGTGTTGTCATCGAAGATCAGATATTTCTGATCCGGATACTGGGTCGCCACTTCCTTAAGATTGTCCGGCATCTGATAGGTACCGCAGATGATCAGGTCGTAGCTGCCGTCCTCGGACACATCGTACAGGGTGGAAAGCCATTTCGGCTGATCCTCGTCCGTACCGCCCATCTCGATGGTGGTGCACTTGATCCTGCCGGCCGCCTCCAGCTCATCCAGTCCGCTCTTGGCTGAATCAAAGAAGGATTTGTCTCCCAGGTTTCCGTTTACCAGATATGCCACATTGTATACACCGCCTTCCGGCGCTGCCGCTTCCGCACCGCTGTCGGCTGCGGGAGCCTCTGCCTCCGCTCCCTCTTCCGCAGGAGCCGCCTCCTCCGCTGCCGCATCGGCTGCGGGAGCAGGAGCGTCTGTCGTTGCAGGAGCTCCGCCGCAGGCTACCAGACCGAATGCCATCACACCGGCCAGTGTCAGTGCTATCAATTTCTTTTTCATCTCTTGCCACCTCCGAATTTTGTTGAATTCTGATAAAAGAATTGTGGATAAAGCCTTGCTTATTGTATAATTTTTCTTATGAAAAGTCAACCTGCAGAGATTTTTCGGAAACGGAAAGAAATCTGTAAAAAGGGCTCCGCCGTGGGCGGTATCCCTTTAGAAAAAAACGGAGGTTCCATGTATTATCTGATCCTGCTCGGAGCCGGTATGCTCCAGGGCATCATGAACTCGCTGAACGCGAAGCTCGGGGAGTATTTTTCCCTCTTCGGCGTCACCTTTTTTGTCCACGCCATCGCCATGGTCCTGCTTGCGGCCTATCTTCTGCTCATCAGGCGGGAGAAGCTCCGCTTCCGGGGAGCCCCCTGGTATATCTATCTGGTGGGAGTCATGGGCATCGCCGTGGTGGCAAGCTCCAGCTATGTGACCATGCACATAGGAGCCGGAACGCTGATGGCGATCTCCACCGTGGGCCAGCTCTTAAGCTCCGAGGTCATCGACCTCTTCGGCTTTTTCGGAATGCCCCGGGTGCGTCCCGCCCTGAATCAGCTTCCGGGCTTTCTCTTCATCGCCGCGGGGGTTGTTCTGGTGATCCTGTATTAAGAAAAAGAATAAGCTTGAAAGTAAGCTTTCGATTTTTCATGGATATCCGTACCGCGCATAAATGCTGCGGCACGAGAGAGGAATAAATATGATCTATTATCTGACTGCTCTTTTGAACGGATTTCTGGTAACCGTAAACCGCCTCACCAACGTGGAGGCCGGCAGGCGCTTCGGCACCGGAAACGGCGCTCTGATCAATTATCTGGAGGCCACGTTTCTGTCGCTCTTCCTTATCTTTGCGACCGGCAGCTCCGGCGAGCTTTCTCCCTCCCGCATCGCCTCGGTGCCCCTGTGGATATATCTGGGAAGCGTGGCCGGGCTCATTGCCCAGATCCTTCAGATCATCGGCACCTTAAAGACCAATACCCTGATCTCCTCGATCCTCACCCTCACCGGAAACCTGGGGATCGCCGTGGTGCTGGATCATGTTTTTTACGGGATCTTCAGTATCAAAAAGACCCTCGGGATCTTTCTGATCCTGCTCGGCACCGCCCTTGTGGAGAAGGCGCGCAACGCAAGGTAGGGCGCAGCCGGGGCTCTGACGATGTCCTGTGCCCTGTATGCTGAGGCAGCCGGTGAAACGCTGACACTTCGGGGACATCCGGCGGAGGTTTGGAAAAATGCTGACGCTTCGGGGATATCCGGCGAACATTTGGAAAAATACTGACACTTCGGGGACATCCGGCGGAGGTTTGGAAAAACGCTGACGCTTCGGTGACATCCGGCGGAGGTTTGGAAAAACGCTGACGCTTCGGGGACATCCGGCGAACATTTGGAAAAATACTGACGCTTCGGTGACATCCGGCGGAGGTTTGGGGAGGCGATGACAGACAGGCGGCTCCGGTACGGCGCGCATTGAGGCCCCGGCTGATCGCAGGATCGGACAGGAGGCAGATCCTCTCCTGCCCGATTACAAAAAAAAGACCCCTCGCAATGAGGGGCCTTAATGGTTCAAAACCGGTTTATGCTCTTTCTACCGCGCCGGAACGCAGGCAGCGGCTGCATACGTAGATTCTCTGCGGAGCTCCGTTCACCTTGCACTTTACCTTTTTGATATTCGAGTGCCAGATCCTGTTCGATCTTCTATGAGAATGGCTGACGTTGTTTCCGAAATGAACGCCCTTGCCGCATACTGCACACTTTGCCATGATCACACCTCCCTTAATGGTCTATTCCGCCGTGGTTTCATTCTCAAGCCCACAGCATTGACTATCTTAACAGAAAACCTTCACAAAATCAAGCACAAATTTCAGCTCCCGTCAGATCCTACAGCATCAGCCTGTAGATCTTGTCGATATCCTCCTCCGTAAGCTTATGGAAGCCGCCGAGAGTGCCGTCCCTGCCGTCTCCGTAGGCCGCGTTGTGAGCGAGCTTCGGGATATCCTCTTCCTTTCCGCCAAGCTCGGAAAGCCTGGAGGGCATGCCGATCACGGAAAGGAAATTGCGCAGGCAGAGGATCCCGTCCACCGCCGTATTCTCCGGATTGTCGAAGTCCATGGGGCAGCTCCAGACCCGGACCGCAAGCTTTGCAAAGCGCATGATGTCATGCTTGTAATTATAGAGCATCCACGCCGGGAAGACCACCGCGAGCCCCGCACCGTGGGCACAGTCGTATTCGGCGGAAAGCTCATGCTCGATGTCGTGGCTTGCCCAGTCCTGTACGCGCCCCACGCCGCAGGAATTGTTGTGTGCCATCATCCCTGCCCACATGATATTTGCCCTCGCCTG
>CACZNS010000162.1 GCA_902782575.1 uncultured Lachnospiraceae bacterium | reverse complement strand
TTCGGCCGATTAAGGCTGCAACAGGAGCGCCGGTATAAAAGCCGGCGCTCTTTTTCGTTGAGATGCGCAGCATTTTATGTTATACTCTGAAAGTGTATCCAATATACATCGATGCGGAATTTACGTGACAATAAAGGAGATGACCCTTGCAGCTGAATGCATATGCGAAAATCAATCTGGGTCTGGATGTACTCGGAAGGCGTGAAAACGGATACCATGATCTGAACATGATCATGCAGTCGATCGAACTGCATGATATTATTTATCTTGATGCGGTTCCCGAAACGACCGGCAGTGGCAGAGAGGGAGAAATAGCCGTTTCCTGTAATGTACCGGGACTGCCCTGCGATGAGAGAAACCTTGCATATAAAGCCGCAAGACTGCTCTTCTCGGAGTTTGCCATAACGGATCATGTACAGATCGATATTGAAAAGCATATCCCGATCGCGGCAGGACTGGCAGGCGGCAGTACGGACGCTGCAGCCGTGCTGAAGGGCATTAATGAATTTTTTATGCTGGGTCTTTCGGATGAAGATCTTGCGGAACGCGGAGTAAAGCTGGGTGCGGATGTTCCGTTTTGCCTGATGGGCGGGACGGCAAAGGCGGAAGGGATAGGAGAAGTCCTGATGCCGATGATGACACCGGAGGGGCTGTCGGTGGTACTTGCCGCACCGGATATAGAGGTCTCTACAAAAGAAATCTATGAGGAGCTGGATCGGATCACGATCAGCCGTCATCCTGATCTGGACCATCTTCAGGCAGCGATCGATATGGAGGATATCGGATGCATTCCGGAATTTCTGGGAAATGTTCTGGAAGAGGTTACGATCCCGAAACATCCCGAGATCGGAAAGATAAAAGAATTTTTTATGTCCAACGGGGCCGCAGGTGCCTTAATGAGCGGCAGCGGGCCGAGCGTATACGGGCTGTTTGTGGATGAAGCAACGGCGGAAAAAGCATATCGGAGTCTGAAAGAGACAGAGCTGGCAAAGGATGTTTTTCTGACATCGTTTTACAGTTCATTAGGAGGTTTTTAGGGAATGGGGAATGATGTAAAAGACGATGCGTTTTTGCCGCTCAGAGACGTGGTGTTTAACCGGATCCGGGATGACATCCTGCACGGGAAGCTTCAGCCCGGGGAAAGGCTGATGGAAATAGCGTTGGCAGATCGGCTCGGTGTGAGCCGTACCCCTGTCCGGGAAGCGATCCGTATGCTTGAGCAGGAGGGTCTGGTCGTTATGCTTCCGCGCAGAGGCGCTCATGTGGCATACGTTACGGAAAAGCAGCTGGAGGATGTACTGGAAGCCAGGAAAACACTGGAGACTTTTACAGTCAATGCGGCCTGCTCGCGGATCACAAAAGAACAGATGAAGAAACTGGTGGCGGCGAATGAAGACTTTCGGAATGCGTGCAAGACCGGAGATCCCGCTACAATAGCAGAGGCCGATCTGATCTTTCATAATATCATTATCGAGGCGGCAGGAAACAAGAAAATAGGAGAAACGCTCTACAACCTGAAAGAGCAGATGTTCCGTTATCAATATGAATATCTGAAAGGTATAGAGGATTTCTCATATCTGATCCGGGAGCATGAACTGCTGATCGAAGCCATCGGTGCCGCTCAAAGTGACAGAGCCGTGAAGATCATCCGTTTGCATATCGACAATCAGACATTGGAAATTTACAAACATATCTCTTGATCATGATAGCAGAGAAAGAAAAAGCGATCGGTGTTTTTGATTCCGGCGTAGGCGGGCTTACGGTTTTCCGCGAGTTGATGAAGCAGATGCCGAAAGAGAGGCTGATATATTTCGGGGACACGGCAAGAGTGCCCTATGGTTCGAAATCGAAGGAGACTGTAACTAATTACTCGCGGCAGATCATCCGGTTTTTGAGAACCCAGGATGTTAAAGCCATTGTGGTAGCCTGCAATACGGCAAGTGCGATGGCTCTGGATGATATTGAAGAGGAAACGGATATCCCGATCATAGGAGTTGTGAAGCCGGGAGCACTCACGGCGGCAGAAACGACGAAGAACGGAAAGATCGGATTGATTGGAACAGAAGCCACGATATCTTCCGGGATATATGAAAAATACCTGAAGGAAATGCATCCCCACGTCAGTGTTCTCGGAAAGGCCTGTCCGCTGTTCTGTCCGCTGGTGGAAGAGGGTCTGCTGGACGATCCGGTAACAACCGAGATCGCAAGACGCTATCTGGCGGGACTGGTTGATTCCGGGATCGACACACTGATCATGGGATGCACACATTATCCGATGATCAAGGATACGCTTCAGGCTGTAGTGGGAGAGAGTGTCGTATTGGTCAATCCCGCATATGAAACCGCCAGAGAATGCAAAACAATGCTGTCGGGGAAGGATCTGCTGAATGAAAAGGAAATCGAGCTCGGCAGTTCCGCATATCAGTTTTTCGTAAGCGATGCGGCAGAGAAATTCAAGACGATCGCGAACATGTTCCTGCCCCTCGGCATCCTTGGAGCCAAAACGGTTCCCATTGAAGATTATAAGTAAAAAACAGACAGTCATGAAAACCGAATGCAGGATACGGGTCGAGGGACATCAAGACGCGGAGGTGATCGTTGCGGAAGCAAGGTATCACGAAAAGAATGGTCGCGGATATATTTTTTTTGAGCACGAAACTGACGGTGCCGCAGAAAAGTACTCTCTGAAATTTGATGCGGATTCTCTGGAATACAACCGCAAAGGGGTGCTTCGCACTTCAATCTGCCTGAAAAAGGGTGAAAAGACCTATGCGGATTATGTGACTCCCTACGGAAATTTCCGGGCGGGATTTGAAACCACGGAAATCCTTGTTCTTGAGGAAGCGGAACGGATCAGGATCTTAGCTGAATACAATCTGTCATTAAATGATTTGCCGCATGAAAAAGGGAAGATCCGTTTTGAGATCACAGAGCGGCAGTAAAAAATCTCAATTACGGCCCGGGTGCCGGGCCGGGCATTATAAAACAGCGTTGCAGCAGAGGAGGAGAAAAGATTGAGTACCGGATGGATCGTAGCGATAATCGTATTTCTGGTCACACTGGCGGTGATCGTCATACTGTATTTCCTGGGTAAAAAGGCTCAGAAAAAGCAGGAAGAGCAGCAGGCACAGATTGATGCAGCCGCACAGACAGTACAGATGCTGATCATCGATAAAAAGAAAATGAAGCTGAAGGATGCCGGACTGCCGGCTGTGGTTCTGGAACAGACGCCCAGGTTGATGCGGGGGACCAAGGTTCCGGTTGTTAAGGCAAAGATCGGACCGCAGATCATGTCTCTGATCGCGGATGCGAAGATCTTTGATCAGATCCCGGTCAAGAAAGAGGTAAAGGCAACGGTAAGCGGTATATATATCACTGCCGTGCGGGGAGTGCGGGGGAGTATCCCTGTTGAGCCGGTAAAGAAGAGCAGGTTTGCCCGGTTTAAGGAAAACCTCCAGAAAAAAGCCGGAGCGGGACCGGTTTCTTAGGAGTTCATCCTGCAGACAATGATTGTCCATGAAATCCCAGAGGAGAATAAAGAGGAGAGGCGGAAAAATGGCGGATAAGTTAGTAAAAGATATCACTTCAATGGATGAAGATTTTGCGCAATGGTACACGGATATCGTGACCCGGGCGGAGCTCATCGATTATTCCAGCGTCAAGGGCTGTATGATCATCAAGCCGGCGGGATATGCGCTTTGGGAGAATATCCAGCATGAGCTGGACAGACGGTTTAAGGAGACGGGGGTTGAAAATGTCTATATGCCTTTATTCATTCCGGAAAGTCTTCTGCAGAAGGAAAAGGATCACGTAGAGGGCTTTGCACCCGAGGCTGCCTGGGTTACAATGGGAGGCTCCGAGCCTCTGACAGAGAAGCTTTGTGTGCGTCCGACATCCGAAACGTTATTCTGTGATCTGTATAAAAATATCGTTCATTCATACCGGGATCTGCCGAAGGTCTATAATCAGTGGTGCTCGGTGGTACGCTGGGAAAAGACGACCAGACCTTTCTTAAGAAGCAGGGAGTTCCTGTGGCAGGAAGGGCATACGATCCATGCAACATATGAGGAAGCAGAGGATCGTACCGTACAGATGCTGAACGTTTATGCTGATTTTTGCAAGGACGTGCTTGCGATCCCTACGATCCGCGGGCGCAAGACAGACAAGGAAAAATTCGCGGGAGCGGAGGCAACCTATACGATTGAAGCCATGATGCACGACGGGAAGGCTCTTCAGTCCGGTACGAGCCACAATTTCGGGGACGGGTTTGCCAAGGCATTCGGGATTGAATTCACTGATAAGGACAATTCGCTTCATCAGCCTTTTCAGACATCATGGGGACTCTCGACCAGGATCATCGGAGCGATCATCATGGTTCACGGTGACAACGACGGGCTTGTCCTGCCGCCGAAGATCGCGCCGACCCAGGTTGTGATCGTACCGATCCAGCAAGCAAAGGAAGGGGTACTGGAGAAGGCAAATGAACTGGCAGCCAGCCTGAAAAGCTTCCGTGTCAAGGTGGATGATTCTGACAGGCGGCCCGGATTTAAGTTTTCCGAGCAGGAAATGCGCGGTTTTCCGCTTAGGCTTGAGATCGGGCCGAAGGATATCGAAGCAGGACAATGCGTGGCGGTTCGCCGGGACACTAGGGAGAAATACACGGTTTCCCTGGATGAAGCGGAAAGCTTTGTGTCAAAGATGCTGGAGGAGATACATAATGATATGTACAAGAGGGCAAAAGAGCATCTCGACTCCTGTATTTATAATGCCGTAACATATGATGAGTTCAAAGAGACGATAGAGCAGAAGCCCGGATTCATCCGTGCGATGTGGTGCGGGAGCGTGGAATGCGAGGATCAGATCAAGGCAGATACGACTGCCACTTCACGCTGTATGCCCTTTGAGGATCAGGAGAGGATCTCAGAGACCTGTGTCTGCTGCGGAAAGCCGGCAAAGCATCTTGTCTACTGGGGGAAAGCATATTGATGATCGAATGGGATCGGTTGATCTGTGACCGTTTATGAGATCAGGAATTCAAATATAAAAAAGGAGAAGGAAAAATGAAGGTTCTGGTTATCAACTGCGGGTCGTCTTCGCTGAAATTTCAGCTGATCGAGACCGAGACGAACGATGTACTGGCAAAGGGCTTATGTGAGAGGATCGGTATCGAAGGCAGCAACTTCGAGTATAAGAAGGGCGACGGGGAAAAGACCGGTACGCTTACGGAGATGAAGAATCACAAGGATGCCGTTGCGCTTGTGATAAAAGCACTGACGGATCCTGAAACAGGAGTCGTAAGTTCATTGGATGAGATCGATGCAGTCGGACACAGGACCGTCCATGGCGGTGAGAAGTTCAAGTCTGCCGTAAGGATCAATGAGGATGTGATCAAGGCGATCGAGGAGGTAAGTGATTTGGCTCCTCTTCATAATCCCGCTTGTATCACCGGGATCCGTGCCTGCCAGGAGCTGATGCCGAATCTGCCCCATGTGGGTGTCTTTGACACCGCATTCCACCAGACCATGAAACCGGAAGCCTTTCTCTATGCGATTCCCTATGAATACTATGATAAGTATAAGGTGCGCCGTTACGGCTTTCACGGTACGAGCCATGATTATGTGTCGAAGCGGGCGGCGGAGCTTCTCGGAAAAGACCGGAAGGACTTAAAGATCATAGTCTGCCATCTCGGGAACGGCGCTTCTGTTTCAGCGGTAGAGAACGGAGAATGTGTGGATACTTCAATGGGTCTTACACCTCTTGAAGGTCTGATCATGGGAACCCGTTCCGGCGACCTTGATCCGGCGGTTATTTCCTATCTGATGGGGAAGGAAAATCTTTCCTGCGAGGAAGTGACAGATATCCTGAATAAGAAATCCGGTGTACTCGGTATGACAGGTGTTTCTTCCGATTTCCGGGATATCGGAAAGGCAGCGGCCGAAGGAAATGAAAAGGCAGAGAACGCATTGAAAGCCTATGCGTTGAGAGTGGCAAAATATATCGGAAGCTATGCCGCGGCCATGAACGGTGTGGATGCGATTGCTTTTACAGCCGGGATCGGAGAGAACGATGCCGATGTGCGGGAAAGGATCTGCGGATATCTTACGTTCCTTGGGACAGAGCTTGATAAGGATAAAAATAAGACGGCTCGCGGAAAGGAAACGATCATTTCAAAGCCGGAGGGGAAACCGGTACTGATGGTGGTTCCGACAAATGAGGAACTTGCGATCGCCATGCAGACGGTTGCTCTTATCAAAGGGTAAAGCCGGAGGAAGTATGACATTTACACTTCCCGGAAAGGTTGAACGGATTATTGATATTCTTATGAACGCAGGCTTCGAGGCATACGCCGTCGGAGGCTGCGTTCGCGATTTATTATTGGAGCGGAAGCCGGATGACTGGGACATTACAACGAATGCCAGGCCGGAGCAGGTAAAGAAGCTTTTCAAACGGACGGTTGATACCGGGATCAAACACGGTACGGTGACGGTTCTGATGGGCGGAGAGAGTTTTGAGGTCACGACTTACCGGATCGACGGGGAGTATGAGGATTCCAGACATCCCAAGGAGGTCACGTATACATCAGACCTGATCGAAGACCTGAAACGCCGGGATTTTACGATCAACGCGATGGCATACAATTCCAGAGACGGTCTGATCGATGCCTTTGGGGGGACAAAGGATCTGGAGGGAAAGATCATCCGGGCAGTCGGAGACGCGAAAGAGCGTTTCGGCGAGGATGCGCTTCGCATTCTCCGGGCATTCCGTTTTTCGGCGCAACTGGGTTTTACCATAGAAGAAGAAACGCTTTCCGCAGCCGGAGCGCTGGCGGATACTTTGCAGAAGATCTCCGCGGAGCGGATCCGGACGGAGTTCACCAAGCTTATCATATCGAAGCATCCGGAACGGCTCCGGGATCTGTACCAGGCGGGGATCACGGCGGTGATCCTTCCGGAATTTGATGTCTGCATGGAAACCGAGCAGAAAAGCAAGCACCATCTTTATACGGTCGGTGAGCATACGATCCACGCCCTTATGGTCAATGCCAGATATACCGATCTGGCCACGACCGAGCCCCTGATCGGGAAATATATCTGTTATGCTCTTCTTTTTCATGATTTCGGGAAACCGCAGGTCATGACGGAGGATGATAAGGGATACCGGCATTTTAAGGGACATGCGGAGGTGTCCGAAAAAATGGCAAGGGATATCCTGCGCCGCTTAAAAATGGATAATGATACGATCTCACAGGTTGCGGCGCTGGTAAAGTATCATGATTACCGGCCGGAAGCTACGCCAAAGTCTGTGCGTAAAGCGATCCACAAGGTCGGAGAGGACACCTTCCGGATGCTTTTTTCGGTTAAGATGGCAGATACGCTGGCACAGAGTCAATATAAGCGGCAGGAAAAGCTGGATTATGAAAAAAAGATGATGGATCTCTACGTTGAGATCATTCGTAAGAAGGATTGTGTTTCATTAAAGGATCTGGCTGTAAACGGAAATGATCTGATCCGGGCGGGGATAAAACCGGGGAAAGAGATCGGCGAAAAGCTGAATGAATTACTGGAGCTGGTTCTGGAGGATCCGGAATGCAATACAAAAGAATATCTTTTGTCCAAATTATCATAATATGCTTTTGCCTTTTCGCGGCAGGCTGCGCTTATCAAAAACAGGAACCGGCAGAGGTATTACAGGAGCCGGAAAAGCCGGAGGCTTCAGAGGATCAGCTGGAAGCAAGAGATATCGCAGTTTTTCTGTCCTGCGACACGAATGAGAGAACGGTCCGGCTTCAGACTGCATCCAACGGAAGAAGTTATGAAGTCTGTTATAATGACCTGACGGATTTTTCCGACCGTTACGGAAAGGCTTCGGTCGTTCAGCTTTTTGATCCCGGAATGATCGTGGAGGTTAAGCTTTCCGTACATTCCAAAACCCTGATCTCTCTGAAACAGAGCGCGGATGCCTTTATATTGAGGGATGTTTCGAGGTTTTCATATAACCTAAACCGCGGTGTTTTCAGCATGGGTGATGATAATTACCGGATCACCGAGAAAACTGCCGTATTCAAAAACGGTGTGAGAGTTAAGACCGATGAGCTCAGCAGCGGCGATACATTGACGCTTCAGGGAATGAACCGGGATCTTTACAGTATCATCATCGATTCCGGAAACGGACATATCCGTCTGGCCGGTACGGAGTATTTTATCGGAGGATGGGTACAGGTCGGAAAAGAGCTGATCAAACCGGTTACGGAAGAGATGATCCTGGATGTCCCTGAGGGTGAGTATGATGTGGTCATCACTTATCACGGCAGGGGAGGGACCAAACATGTGGCCGTCGAGAGGGGAAAAGAAACATCCCTGGATGTAAGTGATCTGAAAGGAGAGCTTGTAAAATACGGAAGGCTGACCTTCACCGTGCTGCCGGTAGATGCTGATCCGGTGATCCGTCTGAACGGAGAAGAAATAGATTATCAGATCCCTCAGGAGATGGAATACGGCGTATACCGTCTGGAGGTGGATGCAGAGGGCTATATGCCGATCAGGGAATACATCAGTGTGGGTCAGGAGATGGCTAGTGTGGAGATCGAGCTGCAGGAGCAGACCGGAACATCGGAATCTGTTTCTTCGGAAAAGGCACCGCGGACACCATCAGGAAATTCCGCAGGCAGTTCGTCTTCACCGGCGGACGGAGCAATATCCGCGTTAAAGGATTATTTTGCAAGCACAACGACCACGACGACTACAACGTCATCATCTGTACCGGCTGCCGCTCTTTCGACCTCCGGCTCTATGAGCAGCTCCGTAAGCACATCATCCTCTTCCTCTGACGGAGCATCGGCTTCTTCAACCGGGAAGCTCTACATTGACGCACCGGTGGGGGCGGAGGTTTATTATGACGGTTCCTATAAAGGAGTGGTTCCGTGCAGCTTCAAAAAGACTCCCGGAACTCATGTGATCACACTCCGGGCAGACGGTTATAATACCAAAACCTATACATTGACATTGGACAACTCATCGGAAAATGAAACATATTCCTTCGGAGCATTAACAGAAGAATAAAAAAAGGAACTATAATATGACAGAAAAAAAGCATTTGATTCAGGAAGTACGAGACAGCGCGGCAGGGTGGGATCGGTATCATATGGAGCCCCTTGATATGATCGACGGCTACGAGGTCAGGCCCGGGCTTTATCAGCTTTATGGAGCCACAGCGATCCCCGGAGGAGTGAATTTTACGATCCACTCTCATCAGGCTACATCAGTGGAGCTTTTGCTTTTTTATCCGGAAAAGAAAACGCCGTTTGCGGTATTGAAGTTTCCGGAGAGCTACCGGGTCGGAAATGTCTATTCAATGATCGTTTTCCATCTGGATATAGAGGATTTTGAGTATGCCTATCGTATGGACGGTCCGAATGATCCGGACAAAGGACTGATCTATGACAGGAAAAAGATCCTGCTGGATCCTTATGCCAAGGCTGTAACAGGCCAGCGTGTCTGGGGAGAAAAGACCGATCATGTTTATAAAGCCAGAGTTGTCCGAAACAGCTTTGACTGGAGCGGACATGAAAAACCCAAGATCCCGGCGGAGGATTTGATCATATATGAAATGCATGTCCGTGGATTCACGATGGATAAATCCTCCAAGGTAGCTCATCCGGGCACATTTGACGGACTGAAGGAGAAGATCCCTTATCTCAAGAGTCTGGGTATCAATGCCGTGGAGCTCATGCCTATCTTTGAATTTGATGAAATGCTTTCCCGACGGGACTTTTACGGCAGGGAGCTGATGGATTACTGGGGCTATAACACGGTCTGCTTCTTTGCCCCTAACACGAGCTATACCAGCAAAACCGAGCATAATTACGAGGGCCAGGAGCTGAAGGAGCTGATCCGTGATCTGAGTGACAACGGGATCGAGGTTTTTCTTGACGTGGTGTTTAATCATACGGCAGAGGGAAATGAGAATGGCCCGTTTTTTTCCTTTAAGGGAATCGACAACAATATTTATTACATGCTGACACCGGAAGGATATTACTATAATTTTTCCGGCTGCGGAAATACACTGAACTGCAACCATCCCATCGTAGAACAGATGATCCTGGATTGTCTGCGCTACTGGGTGGCAAACTACCGCATCGACGGATTTCGGTTCGACCTGGCTTCCATTCTGGGACGGAACGAGGACGGCTCTCCGATGAGTAAGCCGCCTCTGCTGCAAACGCTTGCTTTCGATCCGATCCTCGGAAGAGTGAAGCTCATTGCGGAGGCATGGGATGCGGGAGGGATGTATCAGGTCGGCACTTTCCCGGCCTGGAACCGCTGGATGGAATGGAACGGAAAATACCGCGACGATATGCGGGCTTTTCTGAAGGGTGATGAAGGGAAGGCAGAAGCAGCTGCAAACCGGATCATGGGATCTCATGATATATATGATCCAAAGATCAGGGGATTCAATGCTTCCGTAAATTTCCTGGACTGTCATGACGGCTTTACGCTCCATGACCTTTATACTTATAATGAAAAGCACAACGAAGAGAACGACTGGGGAAATACAGACGGAGATAATAACAATCTGAGCTGGAACTGCGGAGTGGAAGGTGAAACGACGGATCCGGAGATCAAGCGTCTGCGTGACCGGATGGTCAAAAATGCCTTTGCGGTGCTGATGACAAGCCGCGGTACCCCGATGTTTCTGATGGGAGATGAGTTCGGAAATTCCCAGGGAGGGAATAATAACGCATATTGTCAGGATAATTATATCTCCTGGCTGAACTGGACAGATCTGGAAACAAATGCCGATTTATTCCGCTTTTTCAAATATATGATCCAGTTCAGAAAGAAGCATCCGTCGATCCGCAGGCATCTGCAGCCTGCAAAGGCGGCATTCCCGCAGATGTCGGCGCACGGGGTGATCCCGTGGGAGCCGGATTACAGTCATGAATCTCATTATATGGGCGTTATGTTTTCCGGGCGGGTAGCGGAGCTCAGAAGAGACGACATCGTCTATGTTGCGGTCAATACCTATTGGGAGGATGTAACGATCCGCCTGCCGGAACTGCCGGAGGGAGAATGGTACATGGCGGTCAATACCTGGGAAAAGGATCCGATCATCAAAGGAAGGGGACCGGTACGCGGTGAGATCTGCATTCATCCGCGTTCAGTATGTGTATTTTTTGTTTCTGTTCTTTAAGATTGTCACACAGAAAGGAGAAACGGGACAAACGGTATGTTTTGTCTGTAAGCAGAGATGGAGAAGGAAGAAATGCCGATCTTAGCGGGTTATATGGTACCGCATCCGCCGCTGGCCGTACATGAGGTTGGCAGGGGTGAGGAAAATGCAATACAGGCTACACTTGATTCCTATGCGACGGTAGCACAGGACATAGCCGCATTGAAGCCGCAAACCATCATTCTGACATCGCCTCACAGTGTAATGTATTCGGATTACTTCCACATTTCTCCGGGTTACCGCGCACACGGAGATTTCGGCCGCTTTAATGCTCCGCAGGTGAAATTTGATGTGGAATATGATGCGGAGCTTACGGCAGAGATCTGTGAAAAATGCGATCTGCTCGGATTTCCGGCCGGAACCGACGGGGAGAGGGATAAAACCCTGGATCACGGAACGATGGTGCCTCTTTATTTTATTGACCAGTACTATACGGACTATAAGCTGGTCAGGATCGGACTTTCCGGATTATCCCTGGAGGCGCATAAAAGCTTCGGACGGATCATCGCGGCTGCGGTGAAAAAGCTTGGCAGGAGAGTAGTCTTTGTTGCAAGCGGCGATCTTTCACACTGTCAGAAAGCAGACGGACCGTACGGATATAAACCGGAGGGACCGAAGTACGATGAGAGGCTGATGGATGTGATGTCAAGGGGAGCTTTTTCCGAGCTTCTGGATTTTGATGAAGAATTTCTTTCCAAATCGGAGGAATGCGGACACAGATCTTTTGTGATCATGTCCGGTGCGCTGGAGGAAATGGAGATCACACCGCGGACCCTGTCGCATGAAGCGACATTCGGTGTCGGCTACGGATTTGGAATTTACAAGCCCAAGGCAGGCATGAAAAAGATCATTGCGGAGGAAACGGCAATGGATGCATATGTGAAACTTGCAAGACAGACGATAGAAGCATACATAAAAGACAGGAAAACGATCGATGTGCCGTCTGATCTGCCGGAGGAAATGTACTCAAAACAGGCAGGGGCATTTGTTTCAATCCATGAGCACGGG
>CACZNS010000161.1 GCA_902782575.1 uncultured Lachnospiraceae bacterium | reverse complement strand
GTGCCTCCCGCGCAGATGCCGTTCATGCGCTGCTCCACATTGCCGCCCTCGAAGTAGATAATCTTGGCGTCCTCCCCGCCGAGCTCGATGGCCACGTCCGTTGAGGGGGCGTAGTGCTTCAGGGCGGTGGAGACCGCAATGACCTCCTGTGTGAAGGGCACGTCGATGGCGGTGGCGAGGGTCAGCCCGCCCGAGCCGGTAATGACGGGATCCACATCCACATCCCCCGTTATCTTAAAGGCATCCTCCAGCAGGCCGTGAAGAGTCTCACGGATATTGGCGAAATGCCTTCTGTAATCCGAAAATACAAGATTGCTGTCCGGATCGAGGACGGCCACCTTGACCGTTGTGGAGCCGATATCGATACCGAGCAAATGGTTCTGATCGTTCATAAATCCTCCGAAAATGCTGTATTTACAGCAAACATACGACTCCCTATAATATCATAAAGCCGGCGGATGTCAAATGCTCCGGACCCTCCGGAAATGGCCGGAGTCCGTAGACAAGCGCCTTTATTTGAGGTATGATTCATTCTGATTTCCATAAAGAATAAGAACAGAAGGAGGCTTACATTGAACGAGAAGCTTGTCATGATCATCATATTTATCGCGATGTACGCGGTGATGATCTTCAAATCAAAATACCGGGTCCACGCGGCCCTGGCGGCGGCCCTGCTGCTGATCGTGCTGCAGATCATGCCCCTTGCCGGAGTGCCGCAGGCCATAAACTGGAACGTGCTGATGATGATCGCCGGTACGATGGTGGTGGTCTTTTATTTCATAGAATCAAAGATGCCGTCCCTGATCGCCGATATCCTGATGGAAAAGGCCGGAACGGTGATGTGGGTTGCGATCCTGATCTCCCTGTTTTCCGGTCTTGTATCGGCCTTTATCGACAATGTGGCGACGGTGCTGATGATCGCTCCCGTGGGGATCGCCATCTGCCGGAAGCTTAAGATCAATCCGGTGCCCATGATCCTCTCCATTGCGGTAAGCAGCAATCTGCAGGGAGCGGCGACCCTGGTGGGAGACACCACCTCCATCCTTCTGGGCGGCTACGCCGGCATGGATTTCCTGGATTTCTTCTGGTTTCACGGAAAGCCGGGCATCTTCTTTACGGTGGAGCTCGGAGCCCTGGCCACGGTGCCTGTGATGATGTTCATCTTCCGGAAGAATCAGGAAAAGGTGGAGACCGGGGAGCGGACGAAGGTGACGGATTTCGTCCCGGCGGTGATGCTTCTCCTCATCGTACTCCTGCTGATCTCGGCCTCCTTCATCCCCAATAAGCCGGAGATGACCAACGGCTTTATCTGCATGACCCTGGCGGTCCTTACCATGGCCCAGGATTATCTGAGGCATAGGGACAGGGATCTGCTGAAACGGGCGGTGAAGGATATCGATTACCAGACGCTGCTGCTGCTCCTGGGGATCTTTATCGTGGTGCAGAGCCTGACGGAAACGGGGCTCATCGACGACATCGCGAATCTTATCGTGAAGGCCGGCGCCGGCAACGTGTTCGTGCTCTATACGATCCTGGTCTGGGCCTCGGTGCTGATCTCCGCCTTTGTGGACAACATCCCCTATGTGGCGACCATGCTTCCCGTGGTGACGGTCATCGCCTCGAGCCTCGGAGCGGAGCCCTATCTGCTCTATTTCGGCCTCCTGACGGGGGCGACCCTCGGCGGCAACCTCACGCCGGTGGGGGCTTCCGCGAACATCACCGGTATCGGCATCCTGCGGAAGGAGGGGTATGAGGTTTCCTTCGGGGAATTCGCGAAGGTGGGGATCCCCTTTACGCTGACCGCCGTGTTCGTCGGATATCTGTTTACCTGGTTCGTATGGCACTGACGAGGATCCGCTTGTGAAAGAAGTCTTTCTATGATAAAATAGTTAGCTGTCTTTTTATGTGGTTTTGAGAGGCCGGAGCCGGAGAGCTCCGCGCTGTTTTCGGAGGTTATATGAACGGGTTCCATACACTTTTGAATAAGCTGGAAAGAAAGATCGGGCGCTACGCCATCCCCCAGCTCACCAAATTCGTGGTACTGACCTATATAATAGGATATATTCTTTATTTTATGCAGTATCTGCTTCACATGCCCGTGCTTCAGCTGATCTATCTGAGCCCGCGGCTGATCCTTCAGGGGCAGGTCTGGAGGCTTGTGACCTGGGTCTTTATGCCGCCCTCGGCTCCCGGGCTTTTTACGATCATCATGCTGTTCTTCTATTATCAGATCGGAACGGCGCTGGAGCAGACCTGGGGGGATTTCAAATACAATCTGTATATCTTCAGCGGACTGCTGTTTATGGTGATCGGCGCCTTTGTAGTGTACGGCTTCGGCACCAATGTGGACGGCATGTTTACGACATATTATGTAAACATGTCCATCTTCCTGGCCTTTGCCGCCTGCTACCCGAACATGCCGGTGATGCTGTATTTCCTGATCCCCATCAAGATCAAATATCTGGCCTATATCGATGTGGCTTTTCTGGCCTGGTCCGCCATCAGCGCATCCACCCCGGAGAGGCTTTCGATCATTTTCTCCATGCTGAATTTCGTGATCTTCTTCTTCACCACGAGGAATTACAAATCCATCTCCCCGTCGGAGCAGAAGAGGAAGAGGGATTTCAGGAAGGCCTATGACCGGTCCGCCTACAGCCGGGGAGACTCGGCCCGGAGGAATCCCGGCTTCATGCAGGGCGCGGCGGATCAGAACCGGGGCGGAGACAGGGTCAATTATCATGCCGGAAATACGGTGCAGAAGGGCCAGATCACGAAGCATAAATGCGCGATCTGCGGCAGGACGGAGCTGGACGGGGAGACGCTGGAGTTCAGGTTCTGCTCAAAATGTGACGGAAACTACGAATATTGCCAGGATCATCTGTTTACGCACCAGCATATCAGGATCAACGAGTCAAAGTAACGGCGGAGAGGCATTTGGATCAGAAAGCATACCGGGAGGCGCTGGAGAAATGTGTCCGGCGGGCTCACGAAAATCACAATTTCATTACGGAAGAGGAATACAGGGGCTTCTTCGACGGCCTGGGGATGAATCCGACCGAGGACGGCCTCACCCGCGGATATCTGGAAAACATCCGCATCCGCTTCGGTCTTTACGAGCCGGAAAAGGCGGAAGAGGTGGAGCTTACGGATGAGGACGGACGGTACCTCGGCTTTTATCTTAAAGAGCTGGAGGGGCTTCCGCAGTATACCGCACAGGAGCTGCTAGAGATCACAAGGCTTGCCATCGATGAGGATAAGGAAGCCAGGACAAAGCTTCTGAATGCTCATCTGAAGGATGTGGTGGAGATCGCAAAGCTCTATGTTTACCAGAGCCTGCCCATCGAGGATCTGATCGGAGAGGGAAACATCGGCCTCATGATGGGGGTTGAGGCTCTCTCCTGCGTGGATGGACCGTTGGAGGCGGAGGGGTTCCTCGGCAAGATGATCATGGATTCGATGGATGCCGCCATCTCCCGGGACACGGATGATCGTGAGCAGTGGGATGAGGTGCTCTCCCGCATCGAGAAGATCAGCGAGAAGGCAAAAGAGCTCTCCGACGACCTGCGCAGAGCGGTGACGGCGGAGGAGCTTGCGGAGGAAGGCGGGTTTGACGCGGAGGATATCTATGAGGCCCTGCGTCTCACCGGGAATAAGATAGAGGGACTGCACAGAGGAGGGGAAGAGAAATGAAAATCGAAGATGTCAAGGCATACAAGCTGCTTCAGAAAAAGAAGGTGACGGATCTGAATTCCGAAGGCTATCTTCTGCAGCATAAAAAGAGCGGCGCCCGGGTCTTTATCCTGAAAAACGACGACCGCAACAAGGTATTTTATATCGCCTTCCGCACCCCGCCGGATGATTCCTGCGGGACGCCCCATATCCTGGAGCATACGGTGCTCTGCGGCTCGGAGAAGTATCCGGTAAAGGATCCCTTCATCGAGCTGGCCAAGGGCTCTCTCAATACCTTCCTGAACGCCATGACCTATCCGGACAAGACCGTTTATCCGGTGGCCAGCACAAACGATCAGGATTTCAAAAACCTGAGCGATGTCTATATGGACGCGGTGCTCCATCCGAATATCTATAAAAACGAAAAGATCTTCCGGCAGGAGGGCTGGCATTACGAGCTTCTGAACGAAAAGGACGAGCTGAAGCTGAACGGTGTGGTCTACAACGAGATGAAGGGGGCTTACTCCGCTCCGGACGATGTGCTGGACCGCTTCACCTATACCTCTCTTTACCCGGAAACAGCCTATGCCCTGGAGTCCGGAGGGGATCCGGAGGAGATCCCGGAGCTGACCTACGAGCGGTTCCTGGAGCTTCACAGGAAGTATTACCATCCGGCAAATTCCTATATCTATCTGTACGGAAACGCCGATATGGCGGAGCGCCTGCAGTGGCTGGATGAAAAGTACCTGTCCGGCTACGATGCCATCAAGGTGGATTCCAGGCTGACGCTGCAGAAGCCCTTTACCAAAATGGCCCGTTCCGTCAAGCGTTATTCCCTTTCCGACGGGGAGGATCTGAAAAACAATACCTATCTCTCCTATAACTGCGTCATCGGAGACAATCTGGATCCCAAGCTTTATCTTGCCTTCCAGATCCTGCAGTATTCCCTGCTGGGAGCGGCGGGAGCGCCCTTAAAGCAGGCGCTGCTGGATGCCCAGATCGGACAGGATATCGAGAGTACCTATGAGAACGGGATCCTGCAGCCGTATTTCTCCATCATCGCAAAGTACGCAAACGAAGAGGATCAGGATCGGTTTTTATCCTGCATCAGGGATACCCTCACACAGCTGATCACCGAAGGCTTTGATCAGAAATCCCTGCTGGCCGGCCTGAACCTTTATGAATTCCGCTACCGGGAGGCGGATTTCGGGGTTTATCCCAAGGGGCTGATGTACGGGCTTCAATGCCTGGACAGCTGGCTCTATGATGAAACGAATCCCTTCATGCATATCGAGCAGAATGATACCTTTGCCTTTTTGCGGAATGAGCTGGAGAAGGGTACGGGCTATTTCGAAAAGCTGGCGAAGCGTTATCTGCTGGATAACCCTCATTCCTCGCTGGTCATCCTGCGTCCGGAAAAGGGCCTTACCGCCAAACGCGACAGGGAAACGGCCGAAAAGCTGGCAAAATACAAGGCCGGGCTTAGCAAAGAGGAGCTGAAGCAGATCGTAAAGGATACAAAGGAGCTTAAGAAATATCAGGAGACTCCCAGCACAAAGGCGGAGCTTGAGACGATCCCGCTGCTTCGGATCTCCGATATCGAGCCGAAGGCCCTGCCCTTCCGGAATGCCGAACGGATCGTGGATAATGTCCGGTATCTGCATCATGATATCTTTACAAACCGGATCGCCTATCTGGGACTGATGTTTTCCGCACAGAGCGTGCCGGACCGGCTGGTGCCCTATCTGGGCCTGCTGGGTGCCGTGCTTACCAATGTGAATACGGAGCATTATACCTACCAGGAGCTTGCCAGCGAGATCAACCTGGCCACGGGCGGCTTCCTCACGGAGCCCCGCAGCTATCCGGATACGAAAAGCGGCGAGGACTTTGACGAAGAGTTTGAGCTCAGGGTGAAGGTATTTACCGACCGGCTGCCCAGAGCCGGAGAGCTCATCGAGGAAGTTCTCTTTACTTCTGATTTCACGGACCGGAAACGGATGAGGGAGATCCTCAGGATGATCAAATCCAGGATGCAGGCGACGATGGTCTCTTCGGGCAATCAGATCGCGGCAGC
>CACZNS010000160.1 GCA_902782575.1 uncultured Lachnospiraceae bacterium | reverse complement strand
TCTACGGCAGTCGCGGGCTTTACCGCGGCAAGCAAGGTGCAGAATCTGCTGACACAGGGAATGTTTGCGGTTGGACAGACCATGGCGGCCTACTCCGGGCAGAATTACGGCAGGATGGATCTGGAGCGGGTGAATAAGGGCACCTGGGATGCGATGAAGATCATGGTGGTATATTCGCTGGCGGCAGCGGTCCTGGCGGTTGTTTTCCTTCCGGCGCTGATGAGCCTGTTCTTCTCGGCGGATGTGAAGATGGATGAGCTGATGCCCTGGGCCAGGACATATATTTATGAATGCGCGGTCTTTTATATCCCTCTCAGCATGATCTTTATCTACAGAAATACGATGCAGGGCTGCGGATACGGAATGACTGCCATGTCTCTGGGGATCCTGGAATTTGCCGCAAGGCTTATAACGGCTCTCCTGTCCATGAAGGTGGGAAGCTATATGCTGGCGGTGGGATCGGATCCGGCGGCATGGCTGCTGGCGGGAGTGGCGGCTTATTTTCTTTTCCGGCACGTATTGAAGGATATTCAGAAAAAAACGGCCGGAGCAGCAGGCGGATCTACAACATAAGGAAAGCAGACAGAAAGGAACCTGTGTTATGAGCCGAAAGGCCGAAAAGCAGAAGACGAAAGCGGACAAGGCGGAAGCCAGGAAGCAGAAAAAGCTGGCCCGGGAGAGAGAAAAAAACCGGACCAGGGCGCTGAAGGAAACCAGAAAGCGAAAAGAAGAGAAGGCGAAGGCGGCTGCAAAAAAGCAGATGGCGAAGGACGCCGAGTTCAGGGCGAAGAAGAAGGAAAGACTGAACGCCGCGGGACAGCTGACAGATGAACAGAAGATCATCCGTGCCATTCTCCGGCTCACGGCAGGCGTGGTGGTTATAGTCGGGGTCAGTGTCGCGGTGATGGCCTACAGGGAAAACTCTGCCGCCAGGAAAGCGCTGGAGAAACAGGCAGAAGCTCCGGAAGAGACTGCGACGGAGACGGTTTCGGGGGAGGAAGCGGCAGAGGAGGAGCTTCCCGGCGAGGAAGAATCCACCGCCCCCGATCTGCAGGATCTGTATCCCCATGACGGAGGGCTGTACCTGATCCCGGAATCAAACGACGATACGAGCGTGACGGGTACCCTGTTAGCTCCCTGGGTGCTGCACAGGGCGGATTACGAGTCCTTTAAGGAAGGAGATATTTTTGCCCTGAATGATGTGGACTATATCATCCTGCATATATCCGAGGGAGATTTCGGAAAATCCTTCACCATCATCCGGTATGATCAGAACGAGAAATATGATGAAGCGATCCGGCTGCAGGATTTTGAAGAGCGCTACGCTTCGGAGGATCTGATCTACGGGACGACGGTCGCGGCGGAGGAAAGCTTTATCAAGGATTTCGGGACCACGGATTATTTTGCGGATGACGGCTATAAGGACGACGATATGATCTTCTTTTACGGAAATGCCCTGTATTTCCCCGTATGCTATGAGCTGGAACGGAAGATCACGCTTAATTTCGACGGGCAGAGCGAGCTGACCGTGCCGGACGAGAGCATGATGGGAGATGTGAAATATGATGTTTCCGCCTATCTGAAAGGGGAACATTCGCTGTATCCTCCGGACACGATGGCGGCAAAGGTCGAAACGGAAGGCAGGCAGATCCGGAAATATACGGTAATGTATGTGCTGCTGCCCTGAGACCTGCAGGGGGACCTGATATCACACACGGATGGAAGGGGGTAATAAAATGCCGACGACTTATGCGCATTACAGATTCGGGAAGGATGTATTCCGGGCGCTTCCCGGAGAGTTGAAGGAGGTTGTGCGGAGGCATCGCGAGGCTTACTGCATCGGACTGTACGGGCCGGATATTCTCTTTTACTACAGGCCTCTTACGCAGAATCCGGTCAGTGACAGGGGGCATGAAATGCACAGACAGGTCGCGAAGCCGTTTTTCACCGGAAGCAGCTATCTGGTCAGAAAGCTGGTGCAGGACGATCCGAAAAGAGCTGAGAGCGCACTGGCATATATTCTGGGCTTTATCTGCCATTTCGCGCTGGACCGGGGATGCCACGGCTATATCAACGGCTACTCGGAGCGGAGAGGGATCCCTCATAATCAGATCGAAACGGAATTCGACTGTGCCCTGCTCAGGATCGACGGGCAGAGCGCCAGATTCAGCGATCTGACCCGGCAGATCGTTCCGTCGGAGCGGAACGCCGGGCTGGCGGCCGAGTTTTTTCCGGACATCAGCAGTGAGCAGATCCTGGAAGCGCTTGAGACGATGAAGCGTATCGTTGCGGTGGAGCAGGGACGCAGGCCCCTCACCCTCACGATCCTTAAGGCCTATATGCTGTTTACCGGACGGTATGAGTCGATGAGAGGGCTGATCGTGAACAAGAGGCCGGATGCGGCCTGTGAGGAGAGCAACCGGAGGCTTCTGGAGCTTTACCGGAAATCCGTGAGTATGGCACTGGTCCTGATCCGGGATTATACCAAATCGCTGGAAACGGGCGGAAAGCTTTCCGGCGCGTTTGAGCACAATTATCAGGGGTAATAGAAAAAACATTGCAACGGTAAAAAGGAGGGAAAACGAGATGAGAAAGAAAAGCAGATGCATTGCGGTATTGGCTGTGACCACTGCTTTGCTGCTCACCACCGCCTGCGGGACCGGCGCGGTACCGGCTGCTTCCGCGGGATCCGGGCAGGAGACGGAGGATAAGCTTCAGGGGCCTGAGACGGAGACGGCCGGGGAGGAAGCCGAAGAGGCGGAAACGGAGACGAAAGAGGCAGAGGAAGCGGAGAGCGGGAAACAGGGCGAGATCGGATATCTTAAGGTAAGACTGGAGTATCAGGATCTGTCGGTCTACAGTGACGACTATTCCTACGGCGTGAACAGCGGCTACAGCGAGGTCTCCGTGGACGGAAATTACGATCAGCTGCAGACGGAGCTGGCGAAGTACAACGGAGAGATCCGGAACGCGGTCCATGCCCAGGCGGAAGAGTGCTTCGAATGGGCCAAGAGCGACTACGCGGATTACAAGCCGGAAGGAGACGGATCCGGAGACCGGTCGTTTCTGTATTCCGCGGATTCCAAAGCCACCGTTCGCCGGGCAGACGATGTGGCGCTCAGTATTCTCAGGACGGAATTTGTTAATTCGGGCGGGGCTCATCCCACAACGGCGTTCAGCAGCGCGAACTTTGATCCCCAGACCGGCAAGCAGCTTGCGCTGGGGGATGTGATCACCGATCCGGAGCGCCTTCCCGAGGTTCTGCAGGAGAAGCTTCTGAAAGAGTATGACAGGGAAACGTTTTTCGAGCCGGACAAGATCGCGGATACGATCCGGGAAATGATGCAGAAGCCGGATGAATACGGAGAGATAACGTTCCTGCTGGAAAACGGCGGGGTAAGCTTTATCTTTTCCCAGTATACGCTGGCTCCCTACGCGGCAGGGCCGCAGACCGTGACGCTAACGTATAAGGAGGATTCCGCGATGCTGAATCCCGTTTATGAGAAGCATCCGGAGTATTATATCGAGCAGCTGGCGGACCCGGAGCACGGTGTGATCGTAACGGGAGGCGCAGAGGAGACTGTTCAGGTCGAGCCGGAATGGGATTCGAACGACTTCATCACCTCCTATACCATAAAGGTCGGGGATCGCAGCGTTGAGATCAAAACAGATGATTACCCTCTGAATGTGGAGGTATATGCGGTGCATGCCGGCAGCGGAGATTTCCTGTATCTGCAGGAGGGGCTGATGGACGATTACAGTCAGCTCAGGGTCTGCTCCTTAAACGGGGAGCTGAAGGAGGCAGGGGTTTATCCCTGGCATTTCAGCAGCGGAGACCCTGCGGTCAATCCGGATGAAATGCTGCTGTACGAGAGGATGGACCTGCTGAGCACCTTCAGCGTATACTGCCCTCATCATGTGGGAGAGGACGGGATTCCGGTAAAGGATGACGCGATCGGAAGATTCCCGCCGGAGTCCGGACTGGAGCTTGTCTCCAAGGCAGAGATCGAAGGCACGATCCTGAATCCGGAGGATTCCGATGAGGGAACGAAGGAGACGCTGCCTGCGGGTACGAAGTTTAAGTTTGAACGGGCGGATACGGATAAAAAATCCTTTGTGGATTTCCGTCTGGAGGACGGCAGACTCTGCCGGCTGACCATCACATCCTCCGAATGGCCACAGGAAGTGAACGGCACGGAGGCATCGGAGCTGTTTGAAGAGCTCTGGTATGCCGGCTGAGAAATGACCGGAAAAGAATAAGGAAAGCCGTACGGAAACGACCGGAAGGGACAGTTTCCGTACGGCTTTTATTGTTCGACGAAATGAAGGATCCTGTCAAAGGTCTGCTCGCTGATATCGTGCTCGATCTTGCAGGCATCCTTTTCGGCGGTGGCTTTATCAACCCCCAGCATGATAAGGCATTTTGTAAGGATCTTATGACGGGTATAGATACGCTCTGCGATCTCCCGCCCGGATTCCGTCAGCGAGATCAGATTGTCGGCATCCATCGTAATATAACCGTTTTCGCGGAGCCGCTTCATGGCTATGCTGATGGAGGGCTTGGAATAGCCCATCTCGTTTACGATGTCGATGGAACGAACGATCCCCTTCTTTTCCTTTATTTTCAGAATTGCCTCGAGATAATCTTCGGCGGATTCATGTATTTCCATGATCGACCCCTCCCAACTATAAAAGTCACTTTATCACAGATGAAAGGGTTTTTCAAATTTCCGAAATATGATAGAATAACCTTGTATTGTCCGCGTTGCGCCAGGCACGGATGCAGCTGCCGACGGATCATACGGGAACCGGAAAGTGTCGGAGACATCCGACAGAGCCTTAAGAGGGGTAGAGAGGCATGGATATCAAGAAAATCATTAAAAACATGACACTGGAAGAGAAGGCGTCCCTGTGCTCCGGTCGGGATTTCTGGCATACCAAAGCGGTAAAAAGCCAGAACATACCGGAGATCGAGGTCAGCGACGGACCTCACGGCCTGCGCCGGCAGACCCTGAAGGACGATCATCTCGGAAACAGCGAGAGCATCAAGGCAGTCTGTTTCCCGGCAGCCTGTGCGACTGCGGCATCCTTTGACAGAGAGCTGATCCGCAAGATGGGAAAGGCCATCGGAAATGAATGCCAGGCGGAGGGGATCTCCACGATCCTCGGACCTGCGGTTAATATCAAGCGTTCCCCGCTCTGCGGCAGGAATTTTGAGTATTTTTCCGAAGATCCGTATCTTGCGACGGAGCTTGCGGGAGCATTGATCCGGGGAGTCCAGAGCAAAAACGTGGGAACCAGCATCAAACATTTCCTGGCGAATAATCAGGAGTACAGAAGGCTGACCACCAGCTCCGACATAGACGAGAGAACACTCAGAGAGATCTACCTGGCGGCATTTGAAGGAGCGATCCGGGATGCGAAGCCCTGGACGGTCATGTGCTCCTACAACAGGCTGAACGGTGTGCATGTGTCGGAGAATAAGAGATATCTCACTACGATCCTGAGGGATGAATGGGGATACGAAGGCGTGGTGATGAGCGACTGGGGCGCCGTCAACCACAGAGTCGCGGGTCTGGACGCGGGCCTGGATCTGGAAATGCCGGGCTCCTACGGAGTGAACGACAGAGAGATCACAGAGGCTGTCAGGAACGGAAGCCTGCCGGAGGCTGTCCTGAACCGGGCCGTAGAGCGTATCCTGAAATGGGTCGACCAGTATGAATCCCATAAGAGCAAATCTCCCGCATGGGATAAAGAAGCGGACCATGAGCTTGCCGGAAAGATCGAGGAAGAATGCGCCGTACTCTTAAAGAACGAGGGCGGAGTCCTTCCGCTGGATAAAAACGATACCATCGCCTTTATCGGAAAGTTTGCAAAGGCTCCTAGGTTCCAGGGGGGAGGAAGCTCCCATATCAATTCCTTTAAGGTCACGTCCGTGATGGACGCGGCGCACGGAAAAGGGCATGATATCATTTATGCGCAGGGGTATGACGACGGAAAGGACGAGATCGACCGGACACTGATCTCCAAGGCGGTGAATGCCGCCAAGAAGAGCGATGTGGCCGTGATCTTTGCCGGACTGCCGGACTCCTTTGAAAGCGAGGGCTATGACCGCAGGCATATGCGGCTGCCGGACTGCCAGAATCTCCTGATCGAAGAGGTGCTTAAGGTGCAGCCGAATACGGTTGTCGTGCTTCACAACGGATCTCCGGTGGAAATGCCCTGGGTCAATGAGGTGAAGGGGATCCTCGAGGTCTACCTGGGCGGGCAGAATGTGGGAACGGCGGAATACAATCTGCTTTTCGGAAAAACAAACCCCTCCGGGCGTCTGCCCGAAACCTTCCCGCTGAAGATGGAGGACAATCCGTCCCTGCTGAATTTCCCGGGAAGCGGAGATCATGTCGTATACGCGGAAGGCGTTTTTGTGGGGTATCGTTATTATGATTACAAAAAGATGGACGTGCTCTTCCCCTTCGGTCACGGTCTCAGCTATACGACATACAAATACGCGAATCTCAAGGTTTCCAAGCGCAAGATCAAGGATACGGATACGCTGGAGGTCTCCGTGGATGTGAGCAACATCGGAAGAATGGCCGGCAAGGAAACGGTACAGCTTTATGTATCGGCCCAGACAGACGGGGTGCAAAGACCCGTAAGGGAGCTGAGAGGCTTTGAAAAGGTATCCTTAAAGGCCGGAGAGACCAAGACCGTCAGCTTCACCATCGGAAAGAGGGCCTTTGCCTATTACAATACAGAGATCAGCGACTGGTATGTGGAGAGCGGCGATTATAATATCGAGGTGGGAAGCTCCTCCAGAAATATCCAGTTTTCCAAAAAGGTTTCCGTGGAGTCCACTGCCGTGCTCCCGCTGAAGATCACCGAGGATACGACCTTCGGCGTCTTTATGGATGATCCCGAGCTGCAGAAGCTGATCAAGCCGGTGCTGGATTCTTACGGGCATGTGCATGAGAAGAAGGAGACCAAATCCGAGGCGATCTCCGATGAGATGCAGGAGGCGTCGCAGAAGACCAGCCCTCTGCGGTGCGTGATCGGCTTCGGCGAGGGAGACTTTGACCATGAAAGACTGCGGCAGATCATCACCGCCGCCCAGAAGATCATCGACAAGCGGATGGGGTAGATATATACATGCTTGCAAATCTGTAGTATAATAGGGGACTGTTGTACGGGGAACAGATCGCGGCAACGGAAGAGCAGGCTTAGCGCCGCTGTTGGAACTGGCAGACAAGCAGGATTTAGGTTCCTGTGCTAATTATAGCGTGTGGGTTCGAGTCCCACGCGGCGCATGCAATGCCAACCATCGCAGGATGCGGTCCCCTGTACCGCAAGGTGTGTGGGTTCGAGTCCCACGCGGCGCATGCAATGCCGGGCACAATAATAATTTTATAATAAAGGAGAAAGAACATGAATTTATCACCACTTCAGAAAGCAAGATATGCTTATGAGCCCAAGCTTCCCGGAATGCTGAGAGGCGGTATTTCCGAGATCAGCGTAAAGGTCGGGGCGGCTACCGAGAGCGTGGCCGATCAGGACAAGATCAAAGCCCTGTTCCCCAATACCTACGGGAAAAACGAGATCACCTTCCAGAAGGGAGCAAACACCTCCGCACCGAAGAAGCAGGTGGTCGGAGTGATCCTTTCCGGCGGGCAGGCACCGGGCGGACACAATGTCGTATGCGGTCTGTACGATGCGATCAAGGCCACGGACAGGGGGAATGTGCTGCTGGGCTTCAAGGGCGGTCCCAGCGGACTGATCGAGGATGATTTTATCGAGTTTGACGATGAGTATATCGATGAATACAGAAATACCGGCGGATTTGATATCATCGGTTCCGGCCGTACCAAGCTTGAGACGGAGGAACAGTTCAAGATCGTTACGGAGGTCGCAAAGAAGCACGGCCTTACCGCCATCGTCATCATCGGCGGAGATGATTCCAATACCAATGCCGCTGTTCTGGCAGAGTATATGGCGGCTCACAATACCGGCGTACAGGTCATCGGATGCCCCAAGACGATCGACGGCGACCTGAAAAACGAGGATATCGAGGCTTCCTTCGGTTTCGACACAGCCACCAAAACCTATTCGGAGCTGATCGGAAACATCGAAAGAGACGCAAACTCGGCGAAGAAGTACTGGCACTTCATTAAGGTGATGGGCCGTTCGGCTTCCCATGTGGCTTTGGAGTGCGCTCTTGAAACCCAGCCCAACATCTGCCTCATCGGTGAGGAGGTCGCGGCAAAGAAGATGTCCCTTTCAGCCATCGCCGACTATATCGCCGATTCCGTGGAGAAGAGAGCCGCAAACGGTGACAACTTCGGCGTAGCTATCATTCCGGAGGGGATCGTGGAGTTCGTTCCCGAGTTCTCCAGCCTGATCGCGGAGATCAATGAACTGCTGGCCGGGGCAAAGACGGAAGAATTCAATGCTCTTCCCGACTGGGCAGCGAAGTATGACTTTATCAAAAAGGGACTTTCGGCGGAGGCATTTGCCGTATTTGATATCCTTCCCCAGTTTGTGCAGCAGCAGCTGTTTCTGGAGAGAGATCCCCACGGCAACGTTCAGGTTTCCCTGATCGAATCGGAAAAGCTTTTTGCGGAAATGGTAAAGGAGAAGCTGGCTGCCAGAAAGGCTGCCGGCACCTACAAAGGAAAGTTTGCAACCCAGCATCACTTCTTCGGATATGAAGGAAGGTGTGCCTTCCCTTCAAATTTTGACGCGGATTACTGCTATTCCCTGGGATACAACGCATTTATGCTGATCCAGTACGGCTACACCGGATATCTGTCCAAGGTCTCCAACCTGTCCAGACCGGCTGAGGAGTGGGTTGCCGGCGGTATGCCGATCACCAAGATGATGAATATCGAGAGAAGGAACGGCGAGGATAAGCCGGTCATCCGCAAGGCTCTGGTGGAGCTTGACGGTAAACCGTTTAAGTATTTTGAGTCCAACAGAGAAAAATGGGCGGTTGAGACGGCATTTACCTATCCCGGAGCGATCCAGTATTACGGACCGTCCGAGGTATGCGACCTTACGACAAGAACTCTGGCTCTGGAAAAAGGTTGACATCTGGAAAGTTTGTTTTATAATATCAACGTAATTGTTTTTTGAGAGTATTCATTGTGGAAGGAGAGAAATAATGGAAAAAAGAGTAGAGAAGAATCTGTTCGTATGGCTGTTTTCGTTTTTCCTTGGAGAGCTTGGCGTAGACAGGTTTATCAGAGGACAGATCGGCCTCGGAGTGCTTAAGCTCATCACGGTTGGCGGCTGCGGCGTCTGGATGCTCGTTGACTGGATCATCGCCCTTACAAAGGCTTATGGCTCCAATGCATTTGGCAACGACACAGAGATCGTCTTCATCGACGGTAAATACGCAAAATAATTTAAAACTCAAACAAAGTTTTCAAATGCAGTCTGCTTGAAGCGGGCTGCATTTGTTTTGTCCATGAAAAAGCTTCTGACGAATCAAACGATCAGGGATCTGATCCATACAGGCGCTGCGCTGGGGGCGATCTTTCTTGTTGCCGCACTCGGTTTTTACAAATGTCCGCTGGATTTTGTGTTCGGGATACCCTGTCCGATGTGCGGGATCACCAGGGCGCTCTTATCGGTCTTCAGGGGAGACTTCGGAAAGGCCTTTTATTATCATCCCCTTTGGCCTCTTTTTCCTTTGGCGGTGATCCTTTATGTGCTTTATTCTCTGCGGATCATCCGGGTATCCCGCCGGTTTGCTGACGGTATCTGCCTGGTCTTATGCGTGCTGCTTTGCGGCTGCTTTGCGGCGAGGCATTACCTGGGATCTCCTGTGGTGAGGGTACATTTCGGCACCTCCCTGCTGGGAAGGATCGTGGAATATCTGCGTTTTGCGGGGTTAATGCATTGAAAAGGCAGGGCTTTTTCGCTATAGTAATCTGTAGGTTCAGCCGGAATCCGATGCTGATCTTTACGGGAAACGAGTCGTAACAGGAGAACGGGATGGCAGAAAGTATCAATATTTCTTTTTCGGAAGTATACACCGACAGGGTAAAGATGGATATCCTTGTGGAGAAGCAGATCTACAGCGTGCAGAGCGAGTTCCAGAGGATCGATGTCTTTGAATCAAAGGACTTCGGCAGGTTCCTGTCCCTTGACGGGGATATCATCTTTTCGGAAGAGGATGAGTTTATCTATAACGAGATGGTGACGCATGTGCCGATGGCGGTGCATCCGAAGGTGGAAAAGGTCCTGATCATCGGTGGCGGTGACGGGGGCGTTGCCAGAGAATTCGCACTGTATCCGGAGATCCGGGAGATCTGTGTGGTGGAGCCGGACGAGCAGTTTGTGGATGTATGCCGAAAGTATTTTCCGGATGCCGCGAAGGGGCTGGACGAGCCGCGGGTGGAAGTCATCTACCAGGACGGACTTCGGTTTTTAAGAGGCAGGGAGGATGAGTTTGACATCATCATCAATGATTCGACGGATCCCTTCGGACATACCGAGGGACTCTTTACAAAGGAGTTTTACGGGAGCTGCTACAGAGCGCTGAGGAAAGACGGGATCATGATCTACCAGCACGGGAGTCCCTTCTTTGATGAGGATGAGAGTGCTTTCCGGTCGATGCACAGAAAGGTCTATAAGAGCTTTCCCATCAGCCGGGTCTATCAGGCCCATATCCCGACCTGCCCCACGGGCTACTGGATGTTTGGCTTCGCGAGCAAGAAATATCATCCGATCGATGATTTTGACGCAAAGAGATGGAAGAAGCGGGGGATCAAGACGGAGTACTATACCACGAATCTTCATATCGGGGCATTTATGCTGCCGCGGTATATAGAGGATATACTGGAGGAAGAGGAGGCCAGAAAGGCCTGAAGGGATAAGTCAGACAGGAGGACATAAATGGCAAGAGTTCTGATCTTAGGGTGCGGAGGCGTGGCACAGGTGGCCATCCGCAAATGCTGTCAAAACAGCGATGTATTCAGTGAGATCTGCATTGCGAGCAGGACAAAGAGCAAATGCGATGCATTGAAGGAAAAGCTTTCCGGGAAGACCGCGACAAAGATCGAGACGGCGCAGGTGGATGCGGATAAGGAGGAAGAGCTGGTCTCTCTGATCAAAGCCTACCGGCCGGAGGCGGTCCTGAATGTGGTGCTTCCCTATCAGGATCTGACCATCATGGAGGCCTGTCTTAAAACGGGCGTCCACTACATCGATACGGCTAATTATGAACCGGAGGATACGGACGATCCCGAATGGAGAAGGATCTATGATAAGCGCTGCAGGGAGCTGGGCTTTTCCGCCTATTTTGATTATTCCTGGCAGTGGGCCTATGAAGAGAGATTTCGGGCGGCAGGGCTTACCGCTCTGTGCGGTACGGGCTTTGATCCGGGTGTGACGAGCGTTTTTGCCGCATACGCGAAGAAGCATTACTTTGATACGATCGATACGATCGATATCCTGGACTGCAACGGAGGGGATCACGGATATGCATTTGCGACCAATTTCAATCCGGAGGTAAACCTGAGGGAGGTATCCGCTCCCGGAAGCTATCTGGAAAACGGAAAGTGGGTCGAAGTGCCCGCGATGAGCATCAAGCGGGAATATGATTTCAAGGGCGTCGGGAAAAAGGATATGTATCTGCTGCATCATGAGGAGATCGAGGCCCTGGGGAGGAATATGCCGGAGGTAAAAAGGATCCGCTTCTTCATGACCTTCGGACAGAGCTATCTGGACCACATGAGATGCCTTGAGGATGTGGGTATGCTTTCTACGACCCCGGTGAAATTTGAGGGGCATGATATCGTCCCGATCAAGTTCTTAAAGGAGCTGCTTCCGGATCCCGCGTCGCTGGGGCCCAGGACAAAGGGCAAGACCAATATCGGCTGTATTTTCACCGGGAAAAAGGACGGAGCGGAAAAGCATCTCTATATTTATAATATCTGCGATCATGAGGAAAGCTTCCGGGAAGTGGAGAGCCAGGCGGTAAGCTATACAACGGGTGTGCCTGCCATGATCGGAACCATGCTTGTGGTAAACGGACTTTGGAGGAAGCCGGGAGTATTCACCACCGATGAGTTTGATCCCGATCCCTATATGGAGGCCTTAAACAGATGGGGACTTCCGTGGGAGATCGACGAAGATCCCGTATTGGTTGAGTAAGGACTGATCATGACTTTAGAAGAGCTGCCGACTCCATGCTATATCATTGATGAACCGAAGCTCAGGGCAAACTGCGCTCTCTTAAAGGGGGTGGCGGACCGCACCGGCTGCAGGATCCTTCTGGCGCAGAAGGCCTTTTCGGCCTTCGCGGAATATCCCCTGATGGCGGAGTATCTGAACGGCACCACAGCCAGCAGCCTTTATGAGGCAAAGCTCGGAGCCGGGGAGTTTGGAAAGGAAAACCACATATTTGCTCCGGCATACCGGGATGAGGAGTTTGATGAGATCGTCCGGATCTGTGATCATATCGTTTTTAATTCCTTTTCACAGTATGAGAAATACAAAGACAGGCTGAAGGGGAGGAGCGCCGGGATCAGGATCAATCCCGAGTGCCCGACCCAGGAGGGACATGAGATCTACGATCCCTGCAGGCCGGGCTCCAGAATGGGAGTGGTCCTTGAAGAGTTTGAAAAGCATGCGGATCTCCTGGAGGGGATCGACGGGCTGCATTTTCACACCCTCTGCGAGCAGAATTCCGATGATCTGGCAACGACGCTGGAAGTCGTGGAGAAGAGATTCGGAACCTGCCTGAAGAGGATGAAATGGATCAATTTCGGGGGCGGACATCATATCACACGGCCCGGTTATGATATTTCCCTGCTGGAAGAGTGCATCCTGCGGATCCGGAGGGTTTACGGCACGGAGGTGTATCTGGAGCCCGGAGAGGCTGTCGCACTGAATGCGGGATACCTTCTGGCTTCGGTGATGGATGAAGTGAAAAACGGAGATGTGACGAACCTGATCCTGGATGCCTCCGCGGCCTGCCATATGCCGGATGTGCTGGAGATGCCGTACCGGCCGCCCCTGAAGGATGCGGGACTTCCCGGAGAAAAGGATTATACCTACCGCCTCGGGGGAAATACCTGCCTTGCGGGGGATATCATCGGAGATTATTCCTTTGACAAAGAGCTGAAAAGCGGCGACAGGCTTCTGTTTGAAGATATGGCGATCTATTCAATGGTAAAGAACAATACGTTTAACGGTGTGGGGCTCCCTGCCATCGCAGTCCTTGAAGACGGAGACGGGACGGACCGCTTGCGTCTGATCCGGCAGTTCGGCTATGAAGACTTCAGGATGAGGCTTTCATGAGCGGGACCGGCCCGAAAAAAGAATATGGCAGGGGCGGCATGATCATGCCGGGGGAGTTTGAAGAGCATGAAGCGACGGTGATGATCTGGCCCGTGCGGGAGGGAAGCTTCCCGAACGGAGCGAGGGAGGCGCAGGAGACCTTCGCGGAGATCGCGGGACTCATCGCTCGCGGGGAGAAGGTATATCTCCTTTCGGATATGAAAACGGCGAAGCCGCCGGAGATCCCGGGAGTTACTGTGCTGGATCTGGAGACGGACGATGCCTGGGCGAGAGATGTGTGCCCGACCTTTGTGCGTCTTTCCGACGGTACGGTCGCGGGTGTGGACTGGAGGTTTAATGCCTGGGGCGGGGAATATGACGGCCTGTACCGGGATTACGAAAGAGACGATGCCTGCGCGGCCAGGCTTTGCGGGCTCCTGTCTTATCCGGTCATTTCCGCAAGGCCCTTTGTCCTAGAGGGGGGATCGATCCACTCAGACGGCAGGGGGACTGTCATGACCACCGAGGAATGCCTGCTGAGCAAGGGCAGAAATCCGGAGCTTGGCCGGGAGGAGATCGAAGAGAGGCTGAAGGCCTTTCTGGGTGCCGAAAGAGTGATCTGGCTTCCGGCAGGGATCTGCGGAGATGAAACCAACGGACATATCGATAATTTCTGTGCATTTATCCGGCCCGGTGAAGCCGTGCTTGCCTGGACGGACGATGAAGCCGACCCTCAGCATGAAAGGTGCGAGGCTGCCCTTCAGATCCTGAGGGAGGAGCATATCAAGGTGACCAGACTTCCGCTTCCCCGGAACCCCGTATGCATCCGGGAGGAGGAGCTTTCCGGATTCCGTTACGAGGAGGGGGAGGAAGAAAGGTACGCGGGAGAAAAGCTGGCCGCATCCTATGTCAATTTCTATATCGCAAACAGCTGTGTCCTGGTTCCCCGGTTTGAGGATCCGATGGATGAGGAGGCGGTCCGGATCCTTTCCGGATGCTTCCCGGACCGGAAGGTCATACCGGTCCGCTCCAGATCCGTTCTTCTGGGAGGCGGAAATATCCATTGCATCACCCAGCAGATCCCCAAAAGCAAAATCTGAAGAAAATGCTGAAAACATATGTGATTTGGCGTATAATCTGATTAGTGCCGGCGCCTTTGCCGGCAACAATCCATTATGAAAAGGAGAGAAGATCGTGGCATGGTATGATGACGCAGTATTTTACCATATTTACCCTCTGGGGCTTTTGGGGGCTCCGGCGCAGAATCAGTATGACGGGGTCACTCACAGACTGAAGGAGCTGGATCCCTGGATCGATCATATCCTGGAGATCGGCTGCAACGCTCTGTATATCGGACCTCTTTTTGAATCCGAGGGGCACGGATACGAGACGACTGATTATAAAAAGCTGGATTCCAGGCTCGGGGACAATAAGGACCTGACGGATTTTGTGAAGAAATGCCATGCGAAGGGGCTTAAGGTGATCTTCGACGGTGTGTTCAATCATACGGGAAGAACCTTCTTCGCATTTCAGGATCTTAAGGAAAAGCGCGAGGGCTCCCGTTACCGGGACTGGTACTGCAACGTAAACTTCGGAGGCAATACCGAATACAATGACGGCTTTTCCTATGATAACTGGGGCGGATACAATCTGCTGGTGAAGCTGAACCAGCGCAATCCGGAGGTGAGGGATTATATCTGCGATGTGATCCGCTTCTGGGTCAGCGAATTCGACATCGACGGGATCCGTCTGGATGCGGCGGATGTGCTGGATTTTGATTTCATGAAGGCGCTCAGGCATGTGGCGGATGAGGTAAAGCCGGATTTCTGGCTCATGGGCGAAGTGATCCATGGGGATTATACCAGATGGGTCAACGAGGGCACTCTTCATTCGGTTACGAATTACAATCTGCATAAGGCTCTTTATTCCGGACATAATGATCATAATTATTACGAGATCGCCCATACGGTGAAGAGGCTTTACGGAATGGGCGGAAACAGACCGGACGGTCTGAAGCTCTACAATTTCACGGATAATCATGATGTGGAGAGGATCCAAACCAGGCTTTGGAACAAGGCGCATTTCACGCCGGTCCATATCCTGCTTTATACTCTTCCGGGGATCCCTTCCATCTATTACGGCTCTGAATTTGCCATAGAGGGAAAGAAAGAAAAGCATTCCGATGCGTCTCTCAGGCCGGCTCTGGATCTGAAGGATTTCAAAGATGCCGTAAACACGAATCCGGCCACAAAGCTGATCGCGGCATTGGGAAAGATGCGCCAGAAAACCCCGGAGCTGTCCTACGGCGAGTATTATGAGCTGCTGCTTACCAACCGCCAGTATGCTTTCGCGAGGGATTACAACGGAAAGCGGGTGATCGTAACGGTCAATAACGATGACGGGGATTACGGGATGACGCTTCCGGCCTTCGGAAGTGATGAATACATCGGCGCTCTGACGGGCGAGAGGGTTCCGGTAAGAAACGGCAGCATCCAGGTGAATGTGAAGGCAAATGCCGGCGAGGTCTGGATCCCTTATACAGAGGGTGCGGAAAAGGCGCCGGAGACGGCAAAGCCGGAGGAGAGTGCAGGACAGACGAAGGTTGAGGAAAAGATCCGGGAAGCCGGACCGGAGAAGAAGGCTGAAGAGGACAAGCCTGTGGAGAAGGTTCAGCAGGACAGGCCGGCGGAAAGCGCAATAGAGCCGAAGAGAGAAGAGCCCGCAAAGGGTACTTATGACGACGGCATCATAGCAGGGCTGCAGCAGGCGGTCATTGCCCTGATGGAAAAGAACGGGCCGGTCACGGATCAGATGAGGCAGGATGTTATCCGCAATATGCATCATGATTCCCTGATCACCTGGATCAAAAGCTTTCGGTAGGAGCTCCGGCGCCGGAAGAAAGCCGGATATTGCAGTTAAGAAATGTGATTCGGGAGCGGAATATGAGATGTGTGACGGCAGCCGTTATTCAGATGAGCTGCGGCAAAGAGGTACGGGAGAATATCGATAAAGCGGAAAGGCTTGTGAGGCAGGCTGCCTCCGACGGTGCGCGGATCATCCTGCTTCCGGAGCTTTTCGAGCGTCCTTATTTCTGCCAGGAGCGCAGGTACTCTTCTTACGGGTACGCGGAGCCCGCGGATAAAAATGAAGCGGTATGCCGCTTCCTGAAGGTGTCGGAAGAGCTTCAGGCGGTGATCCCGGTGAGCTTTTACGAGAAGGACGGGAATGTGAATTATAATTCCGCTGCGGTCCTGGATTGCGGAAAGCTGCTTGGCATCTATCGGAAAACCCATATCCCGGACGATCATTATTATCAGGAGAAATTTTATTTTACGCCCGGAAATACAGGCTTTCGCGTGTGGGATACCACATGGGGGAGGATCGGAGTGGGGATCTGCTGGGATCAGTGGTTTCCGGAGGCGGCGCGGTGCATGGTGCTTGAGGGTGCGGAGCTTCTGCTGTACCCCACGGCCATCGGGAGCGAGCCGATCCTTTCCGTGGACAGCAGCGGTCACTGGCAACGGGTCATGCAGGGGCACGCGGCGGCGAATATCGTTCCCGTCCTGGCGGCGAACCGGGTGGGAACGGAGGAAATAAAGCCGGACGCGGAAAACGGAGGGCAGGAGTCGGCTCTCACATTTTACGGCCATTCCTTTATTACCGACGATACCGGAGAGGTGCTGGCGGAGGCGGAGGATGCCTCGGAGCGGGTGCTGACAGCCGGGCTGGATCTGGATGAGGTGCTTAAGGAGCGGGCCGAATGGGGGCTTTTCAGGGACAGAAGGCCGGAGATGTACGACAGGATCACACAGTAGATGAGACAGGATATAAGTGAAAGAACCGTAAGCTGCGGCGCGTCCGAGATCCGTTATCTTCTGGTCCGGAAAAAGGTTAAAAATGTAAATCTCAGAATCCGTCCGGACGGAACGGTGACGGTTTCCGCCCACGGAAGGGTGCCGGTCAGGGTTATAGATGACTTTGTGAGGGAAAAGCAGGTTTTTATCTTTTCCGCCCTCAGCGAATATGAGAAAAGAAGGGACCGGGTGCCGAAGCCCGTTGAAGAATACACGGATGGCGAAAAGCTCCGGCTTCTGGGTCAGGTGCTTGCGATCCGGGTGCTTAAGGAAAGCGCCGAATCCGTGGAGACGGAGGACGGGCTGTTTACGATCCGGGTGAGGAATCCGGAGAATACCGCCCATAAAAAGCATCTGGCCGAGCAGTATGTCAGGAGGCTCAGACAGGAGATCTTTACGGAGATCTGCGAAAAGACCTGGCCGCTTTTTGAGCCCTACGGAGTGGTTTATCCGGAGGTGACGATCCGGACGATGAAGTCCCGGTGGGGCTCCTGCAAGCCGTATCGGAATGCCATCGCGCTGAACGCGAGGCTGATCGAATATCCGCGTGAGTGTATCGAGTATGTTGTGATGCATGAATTCAGTCATTTTATCCATCCGGATCATTCCAAGGCGTTCTACAGCTTTATGGCGGGCTTTATGCCTGACTGGAAAAGAAGAAAGGAGCTGCTGAACCGGATGAGCGCGGATTGAGGGGCCCGACTGCCGATTGCCCCGTGAGAACTGAGTCAGATAGTGCAGAGAATGAGTCGTAATAGAGGAGGATCATATGAGCGAAAAACAGAAGATCGTATGTCTGGATCTGGAGGGTGTACTGGTACCCGAGATCTGGATCGCATTTTCCGAGGC